>VGXH01000192.1 GCA_016873405.1 bacterium | reverse complement strand
CTCGAACACCTGCTCCAGCACCGAGCGCGTGCGGTGGAAGGCGCTGAGGGCGCCCAGGTTGGTGATCGGCAGGCGGATCGTTCGAATGACCTCGCCGCCCAGCCTTCGGGCCAGGATGGCGTCGCGCACGGCCAGCCCGCCTTCGGGGTCCAGGCCGCTGACGAACAACGCGTCGGGGTAGTGGCGGCGATAGTGGTTGGCGAACGGCTCGGCCTCCACCAGGTCGATCTTGTTGAAGACCATCAGCGCCGGCGTGGCCAGCGGGTCGGCGCCTTTCGGGGTGAGTTCGCGCAGCACCTTCTCCACCGACTCGATCTGGTGCTCGGGGTCCTCGCTGGAGGCATCGACGACGTGCACCAGCAGGTCGGCCTCGCGCACCTCCTGCAGCGTGGCCTTGAAGCTCTCGACCAGGTGGTGCGGCAGCTTGCGGATGAAGCCGACGGTGTCCGTCAGCAGGAACCGCCGCCGCTCGTCCACGTCCACGCGCCGGGTGGTGGCGTCCAGCGTGGCGAAGAGCTGGTCCTTCACGTAGACGCCGGCCTGCGTGATCTGGTTCATCAGCGTCGACTTGCCCGCGTTCGTGTAGCCGACAAGCGCCGCCTTGAAGACGTCCTCGCGCGCGGCGGTTTGCGTGCGCCGCGTCGACTCGATCTCCTTCAGTTCCTGCTTGAGCTGCGCCACGCGCCGGCCCAGCAGCCGCCGGTCGGTCTCCAGCTGCGTCTCGCCGGGGCCGCGCGTGCCGATGCCGCCGGCCTGCCTTTCGAGGTGCGACCACAGCCGCGTCAGGCGCGGCAGCAGGTATTGCAGCTGCGCCAGCTCGACCTGCAGGCGCGACTGCCGCGTGCTGGCGTGCTTGGCGAAGATGTCCAGGATCAGCTCGGTGCGGTCCAGGATGTTGACGTCGAGTTCCTTCTCCAGGTTGCGACCCTGCGCCGGCGAGAGGTCGTTGTCGAAAACGACCAGCGTAGCCTCGCGCTCCTCGATCATTTCCTTCAGTTCGCCCAGCTTGCCCGAACCCAGGAACGTGGCCGGCTCCGGCTTGGGGCGCGTCTGTTCGATGCGGCCCACCACATCGGCCCCGGCGGTGTCGGCCAGCTGCGCCAGTTCGGGCAGGTCGCAGGCGCCGCCCTTGCCGCCGGCAAACGCGTCCGGCAGGTTGACCCCGACGATGACCGCGCGCTCGCGCCGCTGCTCGGTGCTGATGCCCGCCTGTTCGTCGCGCCGGTTGCCCATCAGGTCTCCTCAGCCTTCGATCTCGAGGTGCCACTGCTCCCAGTCCGCCAGGTGCTTCTGCAGCGCGGCGTCGATCTCCAGGATGCGCCGCCCGGCCTGGGCCCGCTGCTCGCCCGTCGCGGCGGCCGCGGTCATCACGGCGAAGCAGGTTTCCTTCTCCTGCTCCAAGGCGGCGATGGCCGCTTCCGCCTCGGCGATCCACTGGCGGCGGCGGGCCTGCTCGTTCTTGCTCAGCGCGCCGCCGGTGGCGGCGGCCACCGACGCTGGTGCGGCCGCCGGCTTCGCGGGCGTCGCCGGCCCCATCGGCCCAGTCGGCCCCGCCGAGGCCGTCTGCGCCCGGCCCGCGCGGTCCTTCACCCACTCGGCCCAGCCGCCGTCGAACAGCGTGATCGGGCCCGTCGGCTCGCCCTTCGCGTCCAAGGGCGGAAAGACCAGCAGCTTGTGCACCACCTTGTCCAGGAAGCGCCGATCGTGCGAGACCACGATCAGCGTGCCGTCGTACTCCCGCAAGGCGGCCTCCAGCGACTCGCGGCTGCGGACATCGAGGTGGTTGGTCGGCTCGTCCAGCAGCAGCGAGTTGTGGCCTTCCTTGATCAGCCGCAGCAGCGCCAGCCGCCCGCGCTCGCCGCCCGACAGCTGCCCCACCTGACGGTCGAACAGGTCTTCGCCGTAGCCGAACGCCGCCAGGAACGTGCGCAGCTCGCCCAGGGTGGCGGTCGGGTCCACGCTGCCGATCTCGTTGATGACCGTGTTGTGGTCCGAGACGCCGCTCAGCTCCTGGTCATAGTAGCCCAGATCGACGTTGTGCCCGGTCACCACGCGCCCCTCATCGGGCATGGTCTGGCCGCTGAGCAGCTTCAGCAGCGTCGACTTGCCGCACCCGTTGGGCCCGACGATGCCCAGCCGCTCGCCCCTCGACACATGCAGGTCCAGCCCGCGCAGCAACGCGCGCCCGCCGAAGCCCTTGCCCAGCCCCCGCGCCTCCAGCACGGTGCCGCCGCTCGGCCTCTGGACCTCCAGGCGGAAGCGGAACAGACCCGGCTCGGCGCCGGGCTTCTCCAGCTTCTCCTCGCGCTCCAGCAGCTTGCGCCTTCCCTGCGCCTGCTTGGTGTTCTGTCCCTCGATGTTGCGGCGGATGTAGTCCTCGGCCTGCCGGATCTTCGCCTGCTGGCGTTCCCAGGCCGCCATGTCCTGCTCCCAGCGCAGGCGGCTCTGCTCGTCGAAGAAGCTGTAGTTGCCGCTGTAGGTCACCACCTTGCCGCGATCGAGGTGCAGCGTGCGCGTGGTGGCGCGGTCCAGGAACCAGCGATCGTGCGAGACGATCACGGCCGAGCCGCGATGCTGCGCCAGGAACCCCTCCAGCCACTCGCAGGCCTCGAGGTCGAGGTGGTTGGTGGGCTCGTCCAGCAGCAGCAGGTCGGCGTTGCTGAGCAGCACCGCGGCCAGCGCGGCCCGCCTTCTTTCGCCGCCGCTCAGCTTGTGCGGCGGCTCCTGCCAGGTGCTGCGCGGCAGGCCGACGCCCGCCAGCGCGGCCTCCAGGCGGGCCTGCATGGTGTAACCGTGGCGGCGCTCGAACTCGTCTTGAAGACGGCCCTGTTCCTTGACGAGCTGCTTCTGCGCGGCTTCATCGTGGGGGGCGGCCAGGCGGGCGGCCACGTCGTGGAGCTGGCGCTCCAGCTCGCGCTCGCGGGCGAACGCCGCGTCGGCCACGGCCTCCAGCACGGTGCCGGTGCCGCCGGCCGGCGCCTCCAGCGTGGTCTCCTGCCGCAGATAGCGGATCTGGGTGCCCCCGATCAGCGACCGCGACCCGCCCTGCAGCGCGATCTCCCCGGCCAGGATGTTCAGCAGCGTGGTCTTGCCGGCCCCGTTGGGGCCGACCAGGGCGCACTTCTGGCCGGGGTGCACGGCAAAGGAGGCGCCACGGAGGATGCGCTCGCGGCCGTAGTCGAAGTGGGCGTCGGAGAGGGTGAGCATCGGGATCCCGGCTTGGGCTGATGTGGCGTCAGGCCCCTATGGTCGCTGCTTCGGCAGCGCTTGTCCACCGGCACGCGCAGTTCGCGCCCCAGCCGACTGTCTCCACAACCACCCCTCATCTCAGCAGCGTGAGCTTCCCCGACGCTCCTCCTGACTCGCCGTCGGTCGAGAACCGATAGAAATAGGTCCCTGACGGCAGGGCCCCGCCGGAGTCGTCGCGCCCGTTCCAATCGAAGGACACCATCCCGGCCGCGCGGGTGCCCAGCGCCGCGTGCCGCACGCGATGACCGCGCACATCGAAGATGTCCACCGTCACCGCGGCGCTTCGCTCCAGCGAGAGGAGCAGCTGCGTCGAGGGGTTGAAGGGGTTGGGCACGGCCAGGGCGGCGCCGGGCTCCGGCGACGGCGGCGCGATCGCCGCGGCCGCGCCTGGTCCGCCCAGTCCCACGATGACCACCGGGTAATGCGGTTTCAAGGGGTCGTCCGAATGGATCACCATTCCGCTCGTTGTCCAGCCGCCGTGATTCGCTTCGACCGAGATCACGCTCCGCCGCCCCGGCTGCACGACGCGCGGGAACGTCGTCGTGGTGCTGCACCACTGGGGATCGCTGAAGGTCACGCCCGAGATCGTCAGCGGGTGACCCGCGCAACCGCGGTTGACGACGTCCAGAGCGCCGACCGCATCCACGTGCAGGACAAGCGGGGCGTCGAGGACCGGCGCGGGTGTCACGAGCGCGACGCACGGGATGACCAGCAGTTCCTGCCCCGGCGCGTTGGTGGTCAAGCTCACCGAACCGGTCGCATCCCCGCACCGCTGCGCCGCCGAGAACGCGAAGGCGACCTGCACCGTGTGGCCGGCGGCGATCGTGCCGCCGCCCGGTTCGATCGTCAGCCAAGGCGGAAGATCGGCGGCGAACGCGAACGTCAGGTCCGCGCCGCCCGTATTGGTGATCCCCAGCAGCGTGGTGCCGCTCCCGTTGGTCCACAACTGCGGCGAGAACACCGTGTCCGCGCTCAACCCGGCCCCGGGATAGGTGGTACCGATCCCGGTCAACTGCACGGCGACAACCGGCTCGTCGCCGTCCGCCGTCGTGAGCAGGAGCGTGCCGGTGTCCGCTGCCAGCTCCGTCGGCGCGTATAGGACCGGCAGTTCGCCGGAGCTCTGCGGCGCGATCACGAGCACCGGAGTGCCGGGCATCGCGCCGCCGCCGTAGGCGAAATCGGGGTTGGAGAAGGCCGTCGCGAGCACCGCGAGGTCGCTGCAGCCCCGGTTGCTCACGGTCAGCGACAACGCCGCCCGCTCGCCGACGGGCACGCCGCCGAAGGCGAGTTGCGGGTCCGCGATCTCGACGTCGCCCGGCCCCGTGACGCCGACCGTGATGGACACCGCCACCTCTGCGGCCGTCGGGTCGTTGCTCCGCACCACCAGCGGGTACGCGGTTTCGCCGCAGCCCTGCGCCGCGACGTCCAGGGTGACCAGAATGTCGGCCGCCTCGCCGCCCAGGAGGGTGCCCGCTGCCGGCTCGAACCGCACGCGCCCTGCGCCCGACGGGTCGCTGACGGCGAAGTCGAGCACGCCCGTGCCGACATTGGCCACGCTCACGGTGCAGGCGCCGGCCGCCCCCTGCCGCACCTTCACGAACGGGTTCAACGGGGCGACGGCGATGGTGGGAGCCGGTTGCGTCGTGAACGTCGCGGTCACCAGCGGCGCGGCGTTGCGGCTCCAGTCGCCGCCCAGGCGTTCGTGATAGGCGCCCCACTCGTCGAACGTGCGCATCGCCACATGATAGGTCTCGTCGGGAGCCAGGCCGGCGATCGTGGCGGCCTGGGCGCCGCCGGCGGCGACCGGCACCGGCGTCGTCGCGACCGGCGTCGC
>VGXH01000191.1 GCA_016873405.1 bacterium | reverse complement strand
CTGGACCTGGAGAAGCTGGAGCGCTATCAGCTGACGGCCGACGCCGTGGCGGCCCGCCTCGACGCGCGCGACGACCTGCTGCCTGCCGGTCCGGTCCGGCGCCACGGCCGCGAGCTGGCGGTCAGCGTGCGGGACACCGCCAGCGCGCGCACGCTGGCCGGGACCGTGCTGGCGGTGCGCGGCGGGCAGCCGGTGACGCTGCGCCACGTGGCCGAGGTCGAGCCGTCCTTCGAGGACATCGCCTACTACAGCCGCATCGACGGCAGCAACGTCGTCACGCTGCTGGTGACCAAGCGCAGCGGCCAGAACTCGATCTCGATCAGCCGCCGCCTGCGGGCCGAGCTGCCGAAGGTCAGCGCCGAGTCCCCGTTCCCCGTCGAGTTCGAGGTGGACCAGGACGAGGGCGCCGACCTCGAGGAGAAGCTGCGCGACCTGGTGACGCGCTCGCTGGTCATCCTCGGCCTGCTGTTCGCGCTGCTGGCGCTGGCGCTGCGGCGGCTGCGGCTGGTGGCGATCGTCATCGCCTCGATCCTGCTGGCGATCGTGATCTGCCTGTCGTTGTTCTACTTCTTCGGCGTCACCGTCAACTTCATCACGATCAGCGGCCTGACGGTGTGCTTCGGCATGCTGCTGGACAACAGCATCCTGGCGCTCGACGCCATCCACCGGCGCCTGTCCGGCGGGCGCGCGGCGGGCAGCCGGGAGGCCCTGCTCGAGGGCACGCGCGAGGTCGCTTTCCCGATCCTGGCCACGACGCTGACCACGGTGGTGGCCTTCCTGTCGTTCATCTTCCTGACCGACCGCCTCTCGCTGTTCTACGTGCCGCTGGCCGTCAGCGTCGGCATCGCGATGCTGGCCTCGATCCTGGTCGCCTTCGCCTGGATCCCGGTCAGCCTGCGCGGGCCGGCCGAGCGCGAGCTGCGCCGCTCGCGGGCAGGCGCCGACGAGTTCGGGCTGGCCGGCCGGGCCCTGTTCTGGCGCTGGGCGCTGGGCACGCTGCTGGTGGCGCTGGGCGCGCTCGCGGTCATCCACTTGTGGAAGGACGCCGGCACGCTGCGCCGCGCGCTGCCCTGGACCGGCGGCGGCGCGCTGCTGCTGGTGGCGGTCGGCGCCTTCGTGGCCTGGGCCGGCTCGTTGACCCGCGTCAGCCTGCGCGTCTGGTACGTGCCGCTGGCGCTGACCGTGGCCCTCGGCGCCGGCGCCGCCTGGGTCTTCAAGGAGAAGGTGCGCACGGGCGGATTCTGGCGGCCGGCCGCCCGCGAGCAGATCATCGTCTACCTCGAGCAGCCCACCGGCACCGACGTGAAGCTGTCGAGCGAGACGATCCGCCTGTTCGAGCAGGAGGTGCTGCCCGTGCCCGAGGGCGCCCACCTGCGCAGCGGCGCCGCCGGCAACCGCGCCTGGATGTTCATCGAGTTCGACGACGAGCTGCTGACCAGCGCGTATCCCGAGCTGTTCCGCAACCGCGTGATCGTGCTGGCCGAGGAACTCGGCGGCATGTTCATCTGGATCAACGGCTTCGGCGACCCGTACATGAAGGGCGGCCGCGGCGGCGGCCTGGCCAACTCGACCGTGCGCCTGACCGGCTACAACAGCAAGGAGCTCAAGGCGATCAGCGACGGCGTGCTGGCCCGCCTGGACCGCAACCGGCGCGTGCGCAACGCGCGCCTGACCAGCGGCGACCAGTTCAGCCGCTCGGACACCGACGAGACGGTGGTGGTGCTGGACCGGCAGGCCCTGGCCGCGCACCGCCTGAGCATGGCCGAGGTGATGGGCCACATCCGCCGGCTGCTCGGCGTGGAGACGCCGTGGCACATGGTGGTCGACGGCGAGGACCAGCGACTGATGCTGACCTACGCCGACGCCGACCAGATCCAGTACGACCAGGTGCTCGGGCGCACGCTGACCACCAGCCGCGGGCAGAAGGTGCAGCTCGGGCGCATCGCCTCGCTGGAGCGGCGCCCGGAGATCGGCTCCATCGAGCGGCACGACCAGCGCTACAGCCAGCTGCTCAACTGGGAGTACATCGGCACCGACCGCATGCGGCGGCAGTTCATCGAGGAGATCATCGCCGGCATCACGCTGCCCTACGGCTACACGGCCGAGGACCAGAGCGGACAGCAGGTCACGCAGGAGGAGGAGGCCGAGCTGCGCAGCACCCTCTGGCTGACCATCGCCTTCGTGTTCATGGTCCTGGCCGCGATGTTCGAGAGCCTGCTGCTGCCGCTGCTGGTGATGCTGGCGGTCCCGTTGTCGCTGGTCGGGGTCGCGGGCATCTTCTGGGCGACGGGAGCCGAGTTCGACTCGTCGGCGCGGATCGGACTGGTCCTGATGTTCGGCGTCGTGGTCAACAACGCGATCCTGCTGATCGAACGCTTCCGGCTGCAGGTCCGCGAGCTGGCGGCCGGCGCGGCCGCGGACGGGGACCTTGCCGAGGGGCTGTTCCCCGCCGGCGGGCGCACGGGCGGCTTCGATCTGTGGCGACTGCCCGCGCCGCTGGGGCAGGACCTGCTGCGGCGGGCGATCTGCGACGGCGTCCGCATCCAGCTGCGCTCGATCCTGCTGACCAGCGGCACGACCATCGCCGGCCTGCTGCCCCTGCTCTACAAGCACGACACCGGCGACGGCCGGGATATCTGGGAGAACCTGGCTCTGTCCTCGATCGGCGGCCTCGGTTCGAGCACGGTGCTGATCCTGGGCGCGGTGCCGGCGCTGTACTGGGCATTCACGCGCTGGGGCTGGGGCCTGGCGCGGGCTCGCGCGCGCTGGGCGGCGCGGCGCCGCGGGTCGCTCACGCCCGCGGACCGTGCCTTGCCCGCGGCCGGCGATGGCTGAGCGCGGGCTGGTCGCGCTGCGCCGGCGCCTGCACGCGCTGGCCGAGCCGTCGGGCGCCGAGGCCCGCACCGCGGCCTTCGTCGCGGCCCGGCTGCGGGCCTGCCGGCCGGCTGAACTGCTGGAGGGACTGGGCGGGCACGGCGTGGCCGCGGTCTGGAACGCGCCCGCCGGCGCGCATGGTCCGGCGGTGCTGCTGCGCGCGGAACTGGACGCGGTGGCGGTGCCCGAGACGATCCCGCTGCCCTACGCTTCGCGCCGCCCCGGCCTGGCCCACAAGTGCGGGCACGACGGGCACATGGCGATCCTGCTGGGCGTCGCCGGCCGGCTGGCGAAGTCTCCGCCCCCGCGCGGGCGCCTGGCTCTCCTGTTCCAGCCCGCCGAGGAGACGGGCGCCGGCGCCGCCGCCGTGGCGGCCGACGCGCGCCTGCAGGCGCTGCGCCCGGACTGGCTGTTCGCCCTGCACAACCTGCCCGGCTACGCCGAGGGCAGCGTGCTGACCCGCCCGGGCGCGTTCGCCGCCGGCAGCGCCGGCCTGCGCGTGCGCCTGCGCGGCCGCTCGGCGCACGCGGCCGAGCCCGAGCGCGGCCGCTCTCCGGACCTGGCGCTGTCCGAGCTCATCACCGCGCTGGTGACGCTGCCGACCGGCGGCGGCCCGTTGGAACTGGTCACGGTCACGCACGCGCAGCTGGGCGAGCCGGCCTTCGGCGTCGCTCCCGCCCGGGCCGAGCTGCTGGCGACGCTGCGCGCGGACGACGACCGCGCGCTGGCGGCGCTGCGCCGGCGGGCGGCGGCCGCGGCGCGCGCCGCGGCGAGGCGGCACGGACTGGCCTGCGATCTGTCGTGGGAGGAGGTCTTCCCGGTCGTCCGCAACGACCCGGCGGCCACCGAGCTGGTGCGGCGCGCGGCGAGGCTGGCCGGCCTGCGCGCGGCGCGCCCGCGCGAGAGCGCGTTCCGCTGGTCGGAGGACTTCGGCGCGCTGGCGCGGCTGGGCCGCGGCGCGATGTTCGGGCTCGGCGCCGGCCGCCGGCGCCCCGGCCTGCACGCCGAGCGCTACGACTTCAACGACGCGCTGCTGCCGGTCGGCGTCGAGCTGATGCACCGCCTGGCCCTGCTCGCGCTTCAGGAACCGCCGCCGGCGGGGCGCTCTTCGCGCACGCGGTAGACCAGCGTCTGCGCGTCCCGCCACGCCACCGAGACCCCGGGCAGATCGTCGAGCCGGGGCGTTCGATGCGGCCGACGGCCAGGAAGGTGGCCCCGCGCTCCCGCGCGCGGTCGACCAGGTCCTGCTGGTCGCGGGCCATCAGCGGGTAGGGCACGAAGCGCAGCCCGGCGTAGTGGGCCAGGTGCGCCTTGCGGGCCATGAGCGCGGCCGGGCGCCCGTCGGCGTCGACCGCGCCGGCTGTCCAGCGCGGCGCCGCCGCGATCGCCCCCTCCAGATGCAGGGGCTGCTGCGAGGCGTAGAAGCGCACGGCCCGCGTCGCATGCCCGGCGTGGAGCGAAACGGCCGTCGCCACGACCAGGGCGGCCGCGACGCCCCGCCGGCGCGGCAGGCGCTCGACGGCCAGCGCCACCGCGAACGCCCACACGGGCACCAGCGGCAGCGAGAAGCGCGGCCGGTAGAAGACCGCGCAGAGCGCCGTGAACAGGAGCGCGCCCAGCAGCAGGTACGACCACTGGCGGCGGTCGGGGCGGCGCCACGCCAGCAGCGCCAGCAGCGCCAGCGCCAGCGCGCCGAACGTCAGCCCGGTCACCTGGTTGAGGTCGGCGACGAAGTGGCGCGGCAGGTTGCCCAGGAAATGCGTCGCGAAGTGGCCCGGATCGTGCGCCACGAGCTGGCCCAGCGAACGGAAGCCGCCGTCGGGCGCCAGGGCCGCCCGCTGTCCGCCGTAGAACTCCTCGACGACGTTCTGCAGGTTCTGCGAGGCGAGCCAGCGGCCGGTCTGCGCGCGCGTGGCGACGAGCCACGGCGTGGCCACCGCGAGGAAGCCCGCGGTGACACAGGCCGCCGCCCAGGCCCGCCGCCGCCACGCCAGGCGCCAGGGATCGACCAGCAGCACCACGCCCAGCGCCCAGGCGGCCACCGCCACGCCGCTGTCGCGCGTCAGCCAGGCCAGCCCGGCCACCGCGCCGCAGCCCAGCCAGGCGCGCGGGCCGGGCCGGCCGGTCAGCAGGACCACGGCCGCGGCCGTCACCAGCAGCACGAAGAGCGGGTCCGACGCCGCCTTGTGGGCGTGGATGAAGAAGACCTTGAGCGCCCC
>VGXH01000190.1 GCA_016873405.1 bacterium | reverse complement strand
TCGCGCAGTCCTTCCAGCAGACCAACAACAACATCGTCGGCGCGGGCATCCTGCTCCAGTCCGGCGTCGGCGGCACGGACAACGTGACGATCTCGCTCTGGACCCTGCTGCCGAACCAGGGCGGCGCCGTCATGCTCGCCCAGGGGAGCGCCATGGGCACCCAGGGCCAGTGGGTCGACGTCTTCTGGCCGCTGGTTGCCGTCACGCCGGCGACGACCTACTACCTGGTCTTCACGGGCAACATGACCCTGGGCATCGCGGGCGACGTGAACAACCCGTACCCCTTCGGCCAGGTCTACGCGAATCCTGGCTACGGCTCCTTCCCGACCTTCGACTACGCCTTCCGCACCTACTACGGCCAGCCGACGGCCATCGAGAGCACCTCCTGGTCGCAGGTCAAGTCCCTGTTCTAGGGATTGACGTCTGAGTCCAGCGGCCTTCCTTGCGGGCCCGGGGGCGTCCCGGGCCCGCTCACTTTGAGCAGGCGCCGCGCCGCCGTCGTCGCGTACGGCCCGCCGCGAGGCCGAACCGCTGTCCGGGGGCAGCGCGGCCGAGGTGATCGCCAATGAGCCCGTCCTCTCATCTCGACCTGCGCCGGCAGATCGGCCTCTACGCCGCGACCGCGATCACCGTGGGCAGCATCATCGGCTCGGGCATCTTCCGCTCGCCGCATTCCGTGGCCCAGGAGTTGCCGGGCGCGCCGGCCGCGCTGCTCGCCTGGATCGTCGGCGGCCTGCTCTCCCTGTGCGGCTCCTTTGCGCTCGCCGAGCTGGCGGTCATCCACCCCCGCACGGGAGGTCTCTACGTCTTCATCCGCGAGAGCTTCGGCCCCCGCCTGGGCTTCGTCTTCGGCTGGGCGAGCCTCTGGGTGATCAAGCCCACGGTCATCGCCTCGATCACGACCGTTTTCGCCACCTACACCTGTCAGGCGCTCGGCTTGCCGGCGCGCGCCGAGCTGCCCTTGGGCGCGGCGGCGATCCTCCTGCTCACCGCGATCAACCTGCTCGGCGTGCGCGAGGGAACGCGCACCCAGACCCTCCTGACGACGCTGAAAGTGCTGGGCATCCTGGCCGTCTGTGCGGCCGCCTTCCTCCTGCCGCGCGCGGCGGCGGGAGCGACGGCGGCGGGCGCGGCGGCGGCGCCGGCGCGCGGCGGGTTGCTCGCCTTCAGCTTCGCGATGATTCCCGTGCTCTTCGCCTACGACGGCTGGACCGACGCCACCTACCTCGGGGGCGAGATCGTGCGCCCCGCGCGCAACCTGCCGATCGCGATCCTGGGCGGCACCC
This sequence comes from bacterium, assembly GCA_016873405.1. The sequence goes on along the minus strand of VGXH01000190.1, from coordinate 3,822 downwards.
TGCTCGTCGTCGCCGTCTACGTGCTGACCAACCTGGCCTACTATGCCGTGCTCAGCCCGGCCGAGGTGGCGGCCTATCCCGCGGTGGGGGCGGAGACGATGCGCCGCGTGCTGGGCGACTGGGGCGGCCGCGCCCTCGCCGTGCTCGTCGCCGTGTCCACCTTCGGGTGCGTGAATGCCTCCATCCTGACCGGGCCGCGCGTCACGCTGGCGATGGCCGCCGACGGTCTCTTCTGGCGCCGCGCCGCGCACCTCAACACGCGCCGCCAGACGCCGGATGTCGCGCTCCTGCTCCAGGGCCTGCTCGCCGTGGTCTGGTTGGCCTGTGCCCGGGGCTTCGAGGACGTGTCGGGCTGGTTCGTCACGACCTCCTGGCTCTTCTACGGGCTCACGATCGCCGGGCTCTTCGTCTACCGGCGGCGCGAGCGCCGGGGCGACTTTCCGCCGCCGGCCTACCGGACGCCGCTCTTTCCCCTGGTGCCGCTGCTGTTCATCTTCGTGACGATCGCGATCATCGCCAGCGACCTCAGCGCCAGCGGCTGGCGAGCGGCGGCGGGCCTGCTGGTCGCCGCCCTCGGCTACCCCTTCTCCTACCTCTGGCAGGGCCGCGGGCGGGCCGCCCGCAGCGCGACACCCGAGCCGTGAACGGGACTCCTCGGCCCGGTATGCGGGATCTCGTATTTCCGATGGGATTTCATCCGTCTTCCTGCTAGAATGGAGGCTCAGCCCAGGCGGGCTGCTCGCCACTCTTCAGGCCCTACCCCCGGAGGACTCCGATGTCGAGACCGCGTCAGTTGCCGCGCCTTCTGGCGGCCTTTCTCCTCCTGTGCCTCGGCGGCGGCGCGCACGCGGCCGCCCTCTGGACGGACATCGCGCCCGCCGCGATCGCGCCCGCCCTCGACCGCCCGGTCGCGCCCGAGCAGTTCCGCGCCCTCCGCCTCGATCTCGAAGCGATGCGCGCCCAGCTGGCCGCGGTGCCCCACGAGGACCGCGCCCTGCCTGCCCAGGCGGCGGTGATCGAGCTGCCCCTGCCCGACGGCGGCAGCGAGCGCTTCGCGATCCTCGAGACGGCGCTGCTCCACCCCGACCTCGGCGCGCAGTACCCGGAGATCCGCACCTACACCGGCCGCGGCCTCGACGACCCCAGCGCCACCGTGCGCCTGGACCTCACCCCGCACGGCTTCCACGGGCTGATCCTCTCGGCGCGGGGCGGCATCTGCATCGATCCCTATCAGCGCGGGGACCTCCGGCACTACCAGAGCTACTACACGCGCGCCAACCTGTCGCCCGAGACGCTCGGCGGCTGCACGGTGGTGGACGAGGACGGCATGGGCGAGGAGATCCGCCGCCTGATCGCCCTCGGCGGCGGCGACCGCTCCGGCACGCAGCTGCGCACCTACCGCGCCGCCGTGGCGGCGACCGGCGAGTACACGACCTACCACGGCGGCACCGTCGCGCTCGGCCTCGCTGCGGTCACGACGAGCGTGAACCGCGTGACCGGCGTCTACGAGCGCGAGGTCGCCGTGCGCATGCAGCTCATCGCGAACAACAACCTGATCATCTACACGAATGGCGCCAGCGATCCCTACACGAACAACAACGGCTCGACGATGCTCGGCCAGAACCAGACCAATCTCGATGCGGTGATCGGCAACGCCAACTACGACATCGGCCACGTCTTCTCGACGGGCGGCGGCGGGATCGCCGGCCTCGGCGTCGTCTGCCGCACGGGGCAGAAGGCGCGCGGCGTCACCGGTCTGCCGACACCCATCGGCGACAACTTCGACATCGACTACGTCGCCCACGAGATGGGCCACCAGTACGGTGCCAACCACACCTTCAACGGGACGGCGGGCTCCTGCAGCGGCAATCGCAACGCTTCGACCGCCTACGAGCCGGGCAGCGGCTCGACGATCATGGCCTACGCCGGCATCTGCAGCTCCCACAACTTGCAGGCCCACAGCGACGACTACTTCCACTGGATCAGCATCCAGGAAATCGTCAGCTACACGACCTCGGGCTCGGGGAACACCTGTCCCGTGACCACGGCCACCGGCGTCATCGAGCCGGTGGTGGACGCTGGCACCGGCGGCTTCTCGATTCCGATCAGCACGCCCTTCTCCCTGACGGCGACGGCGACGACCACGGGCACCGCCACCTACTGCTGGGAGGAGTCCGACCTCGGTCCCGCGGGCGCGCCGAACGCGCCTTCCGGCAACGCGCCGATCTTCCGCTCCTTCGATCCCGTGAGCGATCCCACCCGCATCTTCCCCAAGCTGAGCAACCTGCTCAACAACACCTCGCAGATCGGCGAGATCCTGCCCAGCTACGCGCGCACGCTCTCCTTCAAGTGCACCGTGCGCGACACGCAGGCCGGCGGCGTCGGCGTTCTCAACGACGGCATCAGCTTCAGCGTGGCCAGCTCCGGCCCCTTCCTGGTGACGGCGCCGAACACGGCCGTGACCTGGACGGGCGGCAGCTTCGAGACCGTGACCTGGAACGTGGCGGGCACCGATGCCGCCCCGGTCAGCTGCAGCGCGGTCAACATCCGGCTCTCCGTCGACGGCGGCTTCACCTGGCCCTACCTGCTCGCCAGCGCGACGCCCAACGACGGCAGCGAATCGGTGAACGTCCCCAACACCTCGACGACCACCGCGCGCATCAAGGTGGAGGCGGCGGGCAACATCTTCTTCGACCTTTCGAACTTCAACTTCACGATCCAGAGTGCGACCGGCGTGGCGGGCGACGTTCCCTTCGGCGCGCGCCCGCAGCTCGCGGCCAACCGCCCGAATCCCTTCGGCGGCGAGACGACCCTGAGCTTCGTGCTGCCGCGCGCGGCGCGGGCGGAGCTGAGCGTCTTCGACCTGTCCGGGCGGCGCCTGCGCACGCTCGTCCAGGGCGAGGTCGGGGCCGGCGATCATCGGGTCGCCTGGGACGGCACGGACGCGGAGGGGCGTCGACTGAGCGCCGGCGTCTACCTCTACCGGCTGGAGGCGCTGGGCGAGTCCCTGACCGGGCGCATGACGCTGCTGCGCTAGCGCGTTGCCGGCCATCGCTCGACGCACCTGAACGTCGACCCGGGTCGCTTGCGGACCCGGGTCTTTGCTTGCGATCCTGGACGGCCTCCGCATCGGCGCGCTCGCTTGATTTAGGTCAAGGACTGGCATGTGGCGGGCAACTAGCCTATGCTCCTGACTGGAGGAGCCACGCGTGCGCACGGACCGCCTGCCGATCTTGATCGCTGTCCTGGCCAGTCTCGCCATCGGCACGACCGCCGGGGTGGGGGCCTTCACCTTCGTGACCGCGCGCGGGCTCTCCTACCTCTCCAATGATCCGGCCGCCTGCGTCAACTGCCACATCATGCGCGAGCAGTTCGACGGCTGGCAGCACAGCTCCCACCGCGCGGTGGCGGCCTGCAACGACTGCCATCTGCCGCATGCGAGCCTGGCCGACAAGTTGGCCGTCAAGGCGGCGAACGGCTGGCACCATTCGCGATCCTTCACCTTGCAGGACTTCCACGAGCCGATCGCGATCAAGCCGAGCAACGCGGGCGTCCTGGAGAGCAACTGCTTGCGCTGCCACGGCGAACTCACCGCCGAGATCAGCACTCACGGCACGCTGGGCGTGCCCAGCGATCCCACGCGCGGCGCCGATCTCTACGGTTGCGTCCAGTGCCACCAGGAGGTCGGCCATGGACCGCGCCGCTAGCCCCTGCTCGCTCCCATACCCGCCCGGAGGTCCTCGGACATGACCGCAGAGAAGCGCGCCGCGACCGGCACTCTCGTCAAGCTGGGCCTGGTGGCCCTCGGCGCCGCCCTGGCCA
>VGXH01000189.1 GCA_016873405.1 bacterium | reverse complement strand
GAATAGGTGCCGTAGCGGTGGCAGTTCCAGCTGTCGTCCTCCATCGCCTTGTTCATCGCGGCGATGACCGCGGGCGCCGGGCGCAGGTCGGGGTTGCCGACGCTCAGGTCGAAGACCTCGCGGCCGCCCGCCAGCGCCTCGTCCCTCAGGCGGAACAGCGTGGCGAAGACGTACGGCGGCAGCTTGGCGACGCGGTCGGCGCAGGGCACCACGAAGGGGACGGCGGCGGGAGTCGGCTGGTTCATCTCGACCTCGTCTCTGGTTCCGTTGCGGGGGCTCGCCGGACGGGGCGCGGCGCCGGCCCGGTGCCGGCGCCGACGGGGATCCAGTTAAGCGGTTTTCCGGGCGGAATCAAGGCGGGAGCGCCCGGTCGCAACGGCCGGCGCGACCAGCCCGGGCTAGGAACTGAGGCTGAAGCTGTCCTTCGCCGTGTCCAGCGCGTACCGCCAGCCCAGCTCCTCGACGGTGCCCAGCGCCGACGGCCCCAGCTGCCCGGCCCTCACCAGGGCCTGCAGGTCCTGCGGCCACTGGCCCTGCTGGTAGCGGTAGAGCTGGGCGGCGGTGACCACCTCGTGCCGCAGTTGCGCCAGGCGCAACTGGCGGCCCGGATCGCCGGCGGCCACCGGACAGACGGCGAACCGGACTCCGACCAGCGCGACGAACAGCGCCAGCCCGGTCACGGTCAACGGCACCGAGCGCAGTCCCGGCGCGCGGGGCAGCGCCAGGCTGTGCCCGCCGCCGCCCGTCTCGTCCTCCTCCTCGACCGGCAGGTGCTTGACCAGCACATCCTCCTGGCACCACGACTTGAGCAGGTCGCGCACGACGAAGCTCTCGGCCTTGCCCTGGCGGATGACGCGCCCGAGGGTCGCGCCCGACAGGGCCAGCGCCAGGACGTGTTGGGCCGTGGGCGAGAGCGATTCGGGCGGCGCCACCTTGCGGCCGGCCGTGAAGGTGATCGACTGCGAGGGCAGGACCTCCTTCAGCAGAGGCTCCTCGTCCAGGCGGCGCGCCGCCTCCATCAGCAGGCACTGCACGTCGACATGGCAGCGGTACTTGACTCCCGGCGGCGTGTCCTTGCACGGCGTGAAGTGGTAGCGGCCGCGCCGCAGCTTCATCCCGAGGTGGGTCATCTCCTGCGGGGGGCCCCGCAGCACGCGCTCCAGTTCGGCCTCGTCCAGCAGGCCCTCCGAGACGAGGATCTCCGTCAGGTCCAGCGAGCTGTTCTGGCCCACGTACTCGATGTGCTTCCACTGGGTCTCGGTGAACCAGCCGTAGGCGCGGAGATAGCTCTCGAGCGGATCGCGCTCGCGGCTGCGGCGGTCGCGGGTCGAGATCAGCACGCCCTTGTCGAAGATGAAGACGAGGTCGCGGTTGGTCTCGAGGTTCAGGAACCCGGTCTTCTGCTGGCTGGCCAGCAGCTGGAGGATCTCCGCCAGGTTGAAATCGCTCAGTTGGCCTTCCAGGGCCATGATCGACCTCCGTTAGCGCGCGCCGGCGCCCGCGCGCCGCGTCGGTTGAGTCCGGGGCGAGCCCGTGGTGATCGTCGTGAAGCGGTCGTGCAGGCGCCGCTTGAGCCCGGGGGCATCGGTCAGGGCCAACAGCCAGGCCAGGCCCAGCAGGGCCAGGCCCGCGGCCACGGGCAGCCCCGTCACGCCCGGCCAGAGCGCCGACGGCAGCGGGAGCCAACGCGGGTCGACCATCTCGGACGGCAGAAGCAGGCCCGGAGTGAAGAGCTCGGCGCCGGGGTCGAACGCCCAGCCGCCCGTGATCAGGAAGAGGCCGGCGGCCACCAGGTTCAGGCGCAGCCACCCGGCCCAGAAGCGCCCGGTGGCCAGGTGTCCGGCGCCGGGCACCAGACGGTTCATGTGCACGATGCGCGCCGCGTGGGCCAGGCCCTCGGCGCGGCCGCGGTTCTTCAGCAGAGTGCCCAGCACCAGCTCGCTCCGGGAGCGGACGGCCGTCTCGTGGCAGCCGGCGCACAGCCAGGCGCCGTCGTGCAGGCCGCAGCAGTCCCGGCAGAGCGGCGCGCCGCAGTTGTCGCAGTCTTGCGGATCCCGCCGGCGGCTGCGCCACCAGACCAGGAGCAGGCCGAGCAGCAGCGGGCCTCCGATCAGCAGTTGCAGCGGCAGCGGCGGCGAGCCCAGCAGGTTGCGCCAGGCCGACAGCGTCACCAGCGGCGGGTAGGCGCCCTGCTCCCAGCGGCAGGCGGCGTCCATCTGTGGTCCCGTCAGCCCCGGATAGACCACGGCCGAATAGCCGCCGCGCGGATTCGGCTCGTGGTTGGCGCGCGGAGGATCGAAGCCGAGTCGGCGCGCCTGGTTCAGCGAGACCGTCGCCTCGGGCACGAACAGCTTCTTGAACTGCACCTGGGCCAGGTTGTAGGGGATCTCGCCGCGTTTGGGGAAGGCGGCGGCGGCCCGGCGATAGGCCGCCATCGCCTCGTCCAGTTGCCCGCGGTAATAGAGGTTGTTGGCCAGCCCGACGGTGGCCGCGAACGCATCGGGTTCCAGCGCCAGGGCCCGCCGGAAGTGCTCATCGCCGACGCCGAAGCCGCCGCGGCGGGATTCCTGGATGCCGAGGGCCACCAGCAGGCGCGCCTGTCGGGCGGGATCGTCGGCCTGGGCCAGGCGCGCGGCGAGCGACTCGACGAGCGAGGCTGCGGGCGGCATCGTGCAGCCCTGTTCGAGGAGCACGACCTCGCTGGCCGGATCGACGGTCGGCACCGCCGACTTCAGCAGTGGCCAGCCGGGGAAGGTCAGCGCCGCCATGACCAGCCAGGTGGTCAGCAGCAGGTTGTGGCGCCGGCCGCGCGTCAGCACGAGAACCGGGATCGAGGCCAGGGCCAGCAGCCCCAGCCAACCCGGGCGCAGCAGCAGGAACCCGAACAGCAGCAACGCCGGCAGCAGGAGCCGCAGGCGGTGCTGGCGATCCTTCAGCAGCAGCGCCGACAGGTCGTGAGTGAGCAGGCGCCAGCGGCCCAGCCACAGCGCCGCCACGAGCACCGTCCAGAAGAGCGCCGTCGCCAGCACCAGCGCCTGGTGCACGGCGACGACGAAGGGACCCCGCGCGGTCGGCGAATCGACCAGCGTGCGGACCGAGGCCGGCAGCACCTTCGCCAGGGTCGCGGTGTCGGCTGCGCGCACCGACTGCGCGAGGGACCACAGCTGGTAGCGGGGGTGCTCAGGAGCGGCCTCGAGCGCCGCCGCCATGCCGGCCGTCACGCCGGCCCCGTTGCCGGCCAGGGCCGCCTGCCGGGCCAGCCGGTAGTTCCAGGCCGCGCCCAGGGGATCGTCCAGACGCGGCGGCGCCTTGGCGAGGCGGTCCGCCTGGGTCTGGCTGCCCGTCACCTCCGGCAGCACGCGGCGGTTGATCGGCACGTCCGGCTGCGCGTAGCGGGGATCCGGCAGCGGCTGCGCCGGCGCCGTGATCAGCGTGTCCAGGGGTGCGCCGGCTGCCAGGGCCGCGTCGGGCCGGCCGGGAGCCAGGGCCAGGGCCGGGACCATCAGCGCGAGTCCCAACGCCATCTGTCCGTTGCGGTTGCGGAACCTCATGCGCGTTGCCACCTGCCTTGGAGGACGCATTGGCCGTTGAATGTTCCGGTCCGGGAGTCCATGATGGACCGCCGCCGGAAAGCCGGTCCGGTCCGGCCGGACCCGGGACTACGCCGTCTGTATCGGACGGCGGGCGGGTTCATTAACCACAATTCGGCGGGGGAACCGGGAAAGCGCATGGAAGCGGGGACGAGCAGGATCACCGGCTGGCGACGCCTGGCGCTGATCCTGGCCGGCTCGAGCGGCCTGGCGGGCCTGGTGATCGAGTACGGCACCTTCCCGACGCCGTGGGCCCTGAGCCTTGCGCATGGGCTCAGCGCGGCCGCCGTCGCCTTGTTCCTGATCGAGCAGGCGCTGAGCTGGCGCGAGGCCGGCTCGTTCCGCGCGCACGTGCGGCGCCGGTGGCCCACGTTCGTTCTGTCCTGCCTGCTGGCGGCGCAGGGGCTGACCCTGTTGGCGGGCAGCCGGACGGCCTGGCTGCGGCAGACGCTCACCACGCTGCATCTGGAATCGATCACCCAGGCCTACCTGATCCTGATGCAGGTCTACCTGGTGCTGTTGTTCCTGTTCGAACTGCCGCACCTGCACGCGCGCTTCGCGGCGCTTCGCGTCCGCCCGGCCCTGGTGTTCGCCGGGGCCTTCCTGCTGGTGATCCTGGTCGGCGGCGCCCTGCTGAGCCTGCCGCGCGCGACGCCGCCCGGGCAGCCGATCGGGTTCCTGGACGCCGTGTTCACCGCGACCAGCGCTCTCTGCGTGACGGGCCTGGCGGTCCGCGACACCGGCAGCGGATTCACGTTGTTCGGCCAGACCGTGATCATGGTACTGATCCAGTTGGGCGGCCTGGGGATCATGTCGCTGACCGCGGCGCTCAGCCTGTTGCTGGGGCGCGGCATCGGCGTGCGCGAGAACAGCCTGCTGCGAGAGGTCTTCCAGACGCCGATGCTGCAGGAGGTGGGGCGCATGATCAGGGTCATCGCCCTGATCACGCTCGGCTGCGAGGCCGTCGGCGCCGCGGCGCTGGCCGTGGGCTTCGCGCAGGGTCCGCCGACGTCGGGTCCGTTGTTGTTCACGGCGGTCTTCCATGCCGTCAGCGCGTTCTGCAACGCCGGCTTCAGCACCTATCGCGAGAACCTGGTGCCGTTCGCGGACAACGCCTGGGTGATGACGACGATGAATCTGCTGATCATCGTGGGCGGGCTGGGCTTCGGCGTCGTCTTCCAGGTGGGGGCCTGGTGGCGCGGCAGGATCCAGCGCCGCCGCGGCCGTGCCTACCGCTTGGGCCTTCACGGGCGCGTGGTGCTGGCGGTGACGGCCGCCCTGCTGGCCGGGGGCGGGTCGTTGCTGGCCCTGCTCGAATGGCGGGGCGCGCTCGCGGGGATGGACGCGGGACTGCGGCTCTCGCAGGCCTTCTTCCAGTCCACGACCTGCCGCACGGCGGGCTTCAACAGCCTGGACCTGACGTTGCTCTCGCCGGCCTCGGTGCTGGTGATGATCCTCCTGATGTTCATCGGCGGGGCCCCGGGATCGACCGCGGGAGGCGTCAAGGTCACGACGGGGGGG
>VGXH01000188.1 GCA_016873405.1 bacterium | reverse complement strand
CACCTTGATGCGGCTGGTGAGAGCGCGCGCCGACTCGAGCGGCAGGTCCGCGTGCTGGACCAGCACGCCGTCCTGGCGGAAGCGGACGCGCAGGCGGTCCGGCATCGGCTCGATGTGGATGTCGCTGGCCCGCTGCGCGATGGCCTCGCTGATGATGCGCTGCACGGCCTGGACCTGCGCGCTCTCGTTCTCCAGGCGGCCGCCGGTCTCCTGGCCGCTGATCACGGTCCGCACCGCCTGCAGGAGCAGGTGCCGGCGCACGAGGCACGGCGCGACGACCTGGCCGAGCGTCCGCGACGCCTCGGCGCAGGGTTCGGCCGCCAGCGGGTCGGCGAGCGCCAGCAGGAGCGCGCCGTCCGGGCCCCGGAAAGGATACGCCTGGTGGCGCGAGAACCAGGCGGGCTTGAAGCGTTCCAGGAGGGCACGGTCGGCCGGCAGCCGGTCCAACTCGAGGTACGGCAGGCCGAGCTGGGCCGACAGCACCTTCAGCAGGTTGTCCTCGGAGATGAAGTGGTTTTCGACCAGCACCTCGCCCAGCCGGCGTCCGGGCGCCTCCTTCTGCAGCGCGACGGCCGCCTGGAGGTCGGGGCCGGAGATGATGCCCAGTTCCAGCAGCAGCGTTCCCAGCCGCAGCTTGACGCGATTGCGCGACAGCGTCTCGCGCAGCGCCGCCGGTGTGACCAGTCGGAGGTCCTGGAGCACCAGCACGAGCGAGCGGGGGCCGGCCAGCCGGGACTGGACCCGGCGCGCGTAGGCGACGTCCTGTTCGCTGACGACGCCGGCCTCCACCAGGATGGCGGCGATCTCGGGCGGCGACGGCGCGGGTCCTTCGGCGACAGGCGGCATCGCCCGGCGGTCGGCGTCGACGGTGGCGGACATGCGGGCGTTCCTCCGGGCGAAGGCCAGGCACCATGGGCGAGGGCTCCGTTCGCACGGTCGGAATCGGCAAGCCGCGGGCTCGATTGAGCGGATTGTGCGCCGAGCGGCGTCCTCTGCCGAGCGCTCCAGCGGGCGCGAGCGGACGCCACCGACAGGCGCGCGATTCGAGGTGCGATCACTCCTGGATCGCGATGGGGCGACCGCGGCCGCCCGCGTCCGCGAGGCCCGGCGCCCGGGCCCGAACCAGCGCAGACAGCCGCCGGCGGTGGACCTGGGTCGACCGCCGGCGGCCGGGGACTGTCGCAGGCCCGGTCCTCCCAGCCCGTGCCGGTGACGGTCCGGACTCCCGCAAGGGACGGGCCGGCGGGACGCCGCGGGCATCGGCGCCGGTCGCCGCGCGCGGGGACGTTGGCCCGCTTCGGATTGCGGCCGCTCAGGAGCCCGCCGGACCTGCCGCGGTCCACCCCGGGGTGTCCCCCTGTCCCGCGCGGCCCAGCGGTGTTCCGACCCGACGGCCGGGCCCGGCGACACCAAGGCGATGAAACGACGGTCGGGTCCGCGCGGCCGGCAGGGCCTCGCTCAGGAGCGGGGTTCGGGACAGCGGGACACGACCTGCGGCCGCCTCAGGCCTGCGGCCCGGCAAGGGGGGCGGCCGGCTCTTCCTGCGGCTGGAGCGAGCGCACGAACACGGCCACGATGTCCGGATCGAAGCGCTCGCCGGCATCGTGGCACATGATCGCCAGCGCCTCGTCAACGGTGACCGGCGCGCGGGAGGCGTCGCCGACCAGCAGCGCGACCCAGTTCTCGACGACCTTCACGATGCGCGCGGCCAGCGGAATCTGGCGTCCCTTCAGGCCCAGCGGGAATCCCTTGCCGTTGAACCGCTCATGATGGGCGGCGACCACGTCGATGGCCGTCTGCGGCGCCTGCAGCCCGCGCAGCAAGGCGGCGCCCTCGGCCGGATGCTGGCGGAAGCGCGGCCACTGCGTGGGGTCCATGGCCGAGCGCGGCCCCGCCAGGGCGTCCTCGCGGGCGGCCAGGCCCAGGTCGCGCAGCAGGCAGCCCTGCACGAGACCGCGCTCCTGTTCGGCGGTGAAGCCCACGGCGCGACACAGGCGGCGCAGGTGCGGGAGCATGGCGGCGGTGAGCGCATGGCCGCCCAGGCTCCGCTTCTCGTTCTGCACGACGAGCAGGCGCAGGATCTCCAGATCCACGTCGGCCGCGGACGGCTCGGAATCGAGGCGCCGCAGCAGGCGCGAGGCCTCGCCGAACACCTCCGTCAACAGCGGCGGCAGGTCCACGCCGGTGAAAGACGGCTCGAGTCCCAGGAGCGCCGAACCGAGGAACTCGTCCTGCCAGCGCAGCCCCACGATCCAGTCGACGCCGGCGGCAAGAAGCGCTTCGCGTGTCTGCCGGAAGAAGTTGGGCAGGTTCGCCGCGCGCACCGGCAGTTCCATCTGGCGCAGGAAATGGCGCAGCTTCGCGTCGCCGAGATCCAGCCGGTCCCACTCGGCGCCGACGTCGCCGACGACCCGGGGACTCGTCACGTCGGGCGGCAGGAAGCCGAGGCTGGTCAGCGGCAGCACCGGCCACACGTGGCGGGCCAGCAGGCGCCAGAAGTGCGGGACATCGCCGGCTTCGGGCAGCTTCAGGGCCAGCTGCATGAGGGCCTCGGCCAGGGCGTCGTCGCGCGCGTCGGCGGCGCACCAGGCTCGTCCGGTCGGCGAGAACTCGGAAACGCCGGACGCGCGTTCGGCGGGCGGCGGGGCGGCTGCCGCCGCCGGGGCCGGCGTCGCCGTGTCCGGCGCGGGCGGCGCGGCCAGCGCGTCCGCCAGCAGCCGCATCAGCAGTTCGAGGGCGAAGTGCTCGGCGACCGTGTACTCGCGCTCGCCCTCGCCGCGCAGCAGCAGCAGCGCGGCGACCAGCCGCCCGTCGGCCCGGATCGGCAGCAGCAGGTCCGGCGCGAGGTTCTCCAGCAGTTCGGTTTCCGCCGGCAGCAGTTCGCCGTCGGCGAGATCGAGCATGGTCAGCGGACCGCTGGCCTCCAGCAGTTGCGCCGCGAGCGCGCCGTCGGCAGGCACGGCCCACTGGCTGAGCGCATCCTGCAGCAGATCCTCGTTGAGCGTCAGCAGCAGGGCGTCCTGGGCCAGGCCGTGGCTGAAGAGCAGGTTGCGCACCGCGGTGGCGAAATCGGCGTCGCATTCGCCCGGTTTCCAGCGGCCCAGTTCGGCCGCCGCGTCGGCCAGCGAGGTGTAGTGATGGTCCTTGCGCCGACCGCCGGGCCCGGCGGCCCGGTCCTCTTCGCGGCCGTTGAACTCGTCCAGGACCTCCTGAACGGCGTCGCGGGCTTCCAGGTCGGCCTCTGCGGACGCCGGCGCAGGCGGAGCGTCCGGCAGGAAGGCCGCCGCCACCTCCACCGCCAGTTCGTCGTCGTCGAACGCCGCGATGGCGCCGAGTTCGGCCGGCTCCTCGCCGTCGGGATCTTCCACCTCGCGCCCGGCCGCGGCCAGGTCGGCCGCCAGTTCCTCGGCTTCCGGATCCCAGTGATAGCGCTCGTCCCCGAAGCGCGCCGCGGCCGTGGCGACATCGGGGAAGAACCGCAGGGGCAGGTCGTCGAACCGCTGGCGGAGGAAGCGGCGAACCGTCTTGCCGGCGCCGACGAACACGGCCTCGCCGCCGCGCGACGTGAGGCTGAGTTGGAAGTCCGCGAGCGCGCGCGCGCCGCCGCCGCCGAGGGCGCCGAGGTCCGTCATGTCCAGCACGACTCTCAGCTTGCCGCGATCGAGGCAACGATCGGCCAGGGCCAGCAGGTTCTGCTTGTCCGCGCGGGCGACCGTGCCGCTCAGCCCGACGCCGAACAGCTGCGGCACTTCCAGTTCCAGCGGCGTGAAGCGGATGGCCATCACTCAGACCTTCGCAAGAGCCACGGCGGCGCGGGGGCCTCCCCGCGCTGCCGCGTCGAGTCCTGGATTCGCGTCCACCCTGCCGCGACGGCAGGCCCGGATGCGATCGCCCTGCGGCCGCGCGGTCACACGAGCGCCTCGGCCAGCCAGTTGTCGAGCACCGAGCGCAGGAAGCGCCACTCGCTGCCGACCTTTCGGGCCGGGATCTTCCCTTCTTTCGCCAATCTGCAGACGGTCTTGACGTGCATCTTCAGGTAGTCGGCCGCTTCGACCGAGGTCATGACCTGGCCGAACTGCTCTTCCCCCCCGATGTAGATCCTCGAGTTGTCATGGTGGTCGGACATTGGGGGCTCTCCTCGTCGTGTGGCCCGGGCGGGCGTGCCCTGTTGTTGACGCGCGAAAGTGCAAAGGCCATGCCGCGTTCACCGTACGGGCCGAACCGGCCCTTTCGGGCGATTCCGTGGCCCCGCGGGGCCATCACCGGCCTTCGGAGGGCGCCTCGACGGACATCCGACCGGTGCAGGATACATCAAGAACGGGCCGGGCGTTGCAATCCGCCCGGCCCGATTCTGCCACCGCGGGGCCGCCCGCCGCCGGTCAGGCGACGCGCACCGCCCCGAACTCCGCCAGTTCGTGGATCGGTTCCTCCCGCGGCTCGTCCTCGAGGCGGACCGCGCCGAACTCGGCCAGTTCGTGGATCCGGTCCTCCACGCCGACCGGCGGCCGCGCGACCGGCTCCGGGTCCTCGACGCGCCCGGGCACCATCGTGTCCCGTTCGAGCGGCGCGACGTCCGGCGCGCCGTGGTCGAAGATGCCGCGCCCGGACGAGCCCCGCTCGATGACGAACGCCTCGTCCTGAGGTCCGGGCACGAAGACCGGCGGCGGCGGGGCGACGGGCTCGGTCGTCAGCAGCGGCCGCGGCGCCGGCGCCGCGAGCGGGCTGTCCACGGCGAAGGGATCCACCTCGGTGCGCGCCGCTCCGCTTTCGCGGCAGAACGGGTCCTGCGGGATGACCCGCAACGGGGCTTCGCCCGCCGGTTCCGTCGGCGCCGAGCCGGGCAGCGAGACGTCGAACGGGAGCCCGGTCAGCGAGCCGAACGACTCGCCCAGCTTGACCAGGCGCTCGGACTGCAGCTGGAAGCGGCGGCCGACGTCGGCCAGGTTGGCGGCCACGCGCCCGACGATCGGGCCGGAACGGCCGATCTCCTCGAGCGCCTCGGGCGTCAACCCCGCGCCGGCGCGGCCGAGTTCCCGCGACAGCGCCTCGATCCTGCCGAGCGCGGAGTCGACGCCGGCCGGCGCCGCCGGCGCCGGCGCGTCGAGAGCTTGCCGCAGCG
>VGXH01000187.1 GCA_016873405.1 bacterium | reverse complement strand
ACGACAACCACTACGCGCCGGGGATGGCCCCGCTGCAGTCGGGCTTGGCCGTGCGCGTGACCACGGCGCCGCCGGTGCGCGTGCCGTACGCGCTGGCGGCCTTCGGCGCCGAGCCGGCCGGCGGCGCCGTGCGGCTGGCCTGGCGGCCCGCCGACGAGCGGCCGGTCCTGGGCTGGCACGTCGAGCGCGTGGACGCCGCCGGCGCCCGGCGCCTGACGACCGAGCCGCTGCCGGCCGACGCGCGCGCGTTCACCGACACCGAGCCGTCGTCCGATCCCGCGGCGAGGTACGCGCTGGTCGCGCTCCATCCGTGGCAGAGCGAGAGCCGTCCGGGCGAGGTCGCCGTGGGCGGCCAGGGCGGCGCGCGCTTCTTCCTGCGGACGGTCGGCGCCAACCCGGCGCGCGAGGGCGTCGAGCTGGCGTTCGCCCTGCCGCAGGGCGGGCACGCCCGCCTGCGGGTGTTCGACGTGGCGGGGCGGGTCGTGCGGACACTGGCGGACGGCCCGCTCGCGGGCGGCGAAGGGCGCCAGACCTGGGACGGGCGCGACGACGACGGTCGGCCCCTGGGCGGCGGCCTGTACTTCGGGCGGTTGGAGTCGGCGGCCGGCGTTGCCACCGCCAAGCTGACGCTCGTGCGCTGAGAGGCGGCCGCCCGGCATGAAGCTGATCGCCCTGCTGTTGGGCCTGCTCACGGCCCTGGGCGCCTGGGAGACCTGGCGCCACGGCCGCCATCGTCGGCGCATCCCGGTGCGCGTGCACGTCAACGGCACGCGCGGGAAGTCGTCGGTGGCGAGGCTGATCGGGGCGGGGCTGCGCGGCGGCGGGCTGCGCGTGGTGGCCAAGACCACGGGCAGCGCCGCCGCGCTGGTGCACGTGGACGGCAGCGAGACCCGAATCCGGCGGCGCGGCGGCCCCAACATCCGGGAGCAGCTCGCGGTCATGCGGACGGCGGCGGCCGAACGCTGCGACGCCCTGGTGCTCGAGTGCATGGCCGTCAGGCCGGACTTGCAGCGGACCTGCGAACACGCCATCGTGCGGGCCACGCACGGCGTGATCACGAACGTGCGGCCGGACCACCTCGAGGTGATGGGACCGACGCTGGACGACGTGGCGGCCAGCCTGGCCGGGACCGTGCCGCGCAGCGCGAAGCTGTTCACCGCCGAGGAGGCCTACGCGGGCTACCTCGAGGACGTGGCGCGCCGCCGGGGCACCTCGTTCCGGCTCTGCCTGGCCGGCGACGTCACCGAGCGCGAGATGGCCGGCTTCGCGTACGAGGAGTTCGCCGACAACGTGGCGCTGGCCCTGGCCGTGTGCCTGGACGCGGGCGTCGAGCGCGGAGCGGCGCTGGCGGCGATGTACGGGGTGACGCCGGATGTCGGCGCCTTGACGCGCTGGGCGCTGCTCGAGTCGGGCAAGCGCGTGGAGTTCGTCAACGCGTTCGCGGCGAACGACCCGGTCAGCTACGTGCGGATCTGGGAACGGTTCGGGCTGCAGCGCGACTGGTCGCGCGTCGTGCTGCTGATGAACAACCGCGGAGACCGCCAGCGGCGGAGCAAGGACCTGGCGCCGCTGTTCGGCCGCGAACTGCCGGCCGCGCGCTATGCCGTGATCGGCACGGACACGGCGGTGTTCGTCGATATGCTGCTGCGGCAGGGCCTGCCGCGCGAGGCGATCAGCGACCTGAGCCGACTGGACGCCGCGACGCTTTGGCGGGAACTGGTCGGAATCGTTCCGGACGGGGGGATGGTGGTGGGCGTGGGCAACATCGCCGGCATCGGCCATGCGTTGCTCGATCACCTGCGGACCAGGAGCGGGGCGGCGTGATTTTCGAGAGCATCGGACTGGGGCTGGTCGTCAGCCTCGTCTTCAGCGAGATCCTGGGCCTGGCGGCCGGGGGGCTCGTGGTGCCGGGGTACATCGCGCTCTACATGGACCAGCCGCTGCGCATCATCGGCACGCTGCTGGCGGCGCTGGTGACCTACGGCGTGGTGAAGCTGATCAGTCGCTTCGTCCTGCTCTACGGACGCCGCACGATGGTCTTCTGCGTGCTGGCCGGATACCTGTTCGGCTACCTGACGCGCTACCTGAAGGTCTTCAACGCGAGCGCCGGACTGGGCGTCGATGCCGCCGTGCTGCAGGCCATCGGTTACATCATCCCCGGGCTGATCGCCTACTGGATGCTGCGACAGGGGATCGTCGAAACGATCTGCACGATGACCGTGGCCTCGTTCATCGTGCGGCTGGGGCTGGTCGTGGCGCATGGAGGAAGGCTCATTGAGCTGGCGGTTGGATAGACGGCGGCAGCTGATCCTGCTCGGGCTGGCCGTGGCGGCGCTGCTCATGCAGGCGCTGCTGGAGTACGCCCGCGTGCCGGTCCGGCAACGCGACTACGACCTGAAGCTGGAGGCCTCGCGACTGGCTGCCCGCGCGTTCGCGGCGCTGCGCGTCGAGCGCGGCCTGCACGAGGGCCGCGTCGACCTGGTCAACGACCCCGCCGGCACCGGCCTGATCGGGCCCGAGTTCAGCCTGATCACCAACGCGCGCGGCGACCTCGAGTCCAAGCTCACCAGCGTCAACCCGAACTTCGCCGCCCTGCTGGTGCAGTACTTCCGGCAGGTCGGGCTGAAGGCGGGCGACCCGGTCGCCGTCGCGGTCAGCGGCTCGTTCCCGGCGCTGAACGTGTCCCTGTACGCGGCGCTGGAGACGATGAAGCTGCGGCCCGTGGTGATCACGTCCATCGGCGCCTCGATGTGGGGGGCCAACGACCCGGAGTTCACCTGGCTGGACATGGAGGCGGTGCTGCTGCGGGCGGGCCTCTTCACGACGCGGAGCGTGGCGGCCACGCACGGCGGCGGCAACGACATGGGGCGCGGCCTGAGTCCCGAAGGCAGACGCCTCATCGAGGCGGCGGCCGCGCGGCACGGGGTGCCTCTCCTCGAGGCCGCCAACATCGAGGAGGCCATCACTCGGCGCATGTCGTTCTGGTCGGAGGCCCAGCGCGGGCACGCCTACAAGCTCAGCGTCAACGTGGGCGGCGGCGTGGCCAGCCTGGGCAGCAGCCACAACCGGCTCCTGGTGCCATCGGGGCTGAGTTTCGACCTTGGCGACCACAATTGGGCGCGCAAGGGGACGATGGTGCTCTTCGCCGAGCAGGGCGTGCCGGTGGTGCACCTGCTGAACGTCACCCGGCTGGCCGAGGAGAGCGGGCTGCCCGTGGCGCCCGACTTCCTGCCGCAGCCGGGCGAGGGGCCGCTGTTCGAGAGGCAGATGTACAGCCTGCCGCTGGCGGCGGCGATGCTGGTCCTCTACTCGCTGGCGTGCGTGCTCGTCCTGGCGCCGGAGGTCAGGTCCGGCCTGTTCGATCGCCTGAACCGCAGGCCGGGCGCCCTGGCCGCCCTGGTGGCGTTCCTGGCGCTGGCTCTGGCCGCGGCGCCGGCGACCGCCGCGGTGAAGTCGTGGCGCGAGGTCCGGCCTGTGACGAGCGGCGCCACCGCCTGCGTTCACACCGATGGGCACGACGTCGCGTACGTCGTGCTGTCGGAGGGCCGCGGCGCGACGTTCGAGATCACCGGCCCGCGGCGCTGCAAGCTGCTGACCCGCGGATTCCCGGGGGCGGGGGCCGGCGCGGCGGGCGGGCGCTACGAGCTGTCGGTCCGCATCGACGGCGTGGTCGCCGAGACGCGGACCCTGGCGTTGACGGCGGACGAGGCGGCGACCGCCTGCGACGGCGCTCCCGTCAGCGGCCTGCGCCGGACCTACTTCGAGGTGGGGCCCGGCGTGCACCGCGTGGAGCTCGCGGGCCGCGCCCCGGCCGGCGGGCAGGTGGCCGGCCGCCTGTTCGGCGAGGTCAAGCGGCGGGGCACCGGCCGCGCGCCGCTGACCCCCTCTTCCTACGGGGCCGTGGCCACGCTGCAGTTCGACAGCGGCGCCCAGAGCACCTACTACCGGCCGGCCCCGGGTCGCGCCCTCGTTCTGGACGTGACCGGCCCGACCTCGCTCCAGATCCACACGCGGATCGACTTCGCCGTGCAGATGAGCGGCACGCAGGACGTCACGTTGGAACTCGTGCGCGACGGCGCGGAGCGCCAGACCTATCACGTGACGGCCGAGAAGCTGGCCGGCGCCGTCTGGGTGGAGACGCCGCACCTGCTGCCCGGGACGCGCCACCGCGCGCGGGTGGACGTGCCGCCCGGGCGCCATCGCTACGAGCTGCGCTGCCTGCGCCCGGACGGCTGCGGCATCGCGGCGCAGTTCCAGATCCCGGTCGGGCATCTCGAGGTGCGGCGATGAGGCTGGGCCGGCTCCTGCACCGCGGCTTCGCGGCCGCGCTGGCGCTGGCGGCGGCGCCGGTGCCGGCTGCCGCGGCGGCCGCCGACGCGGCGCCGGCCGACACGACGGCGACCCCGGCGGCAGCCGCCCCGGCTGCGCCAGCCGCGCGCAAGCGGGCCGCGTCCGGGCCGAAGACGGCCGCGAAGCCTTCCGGCTGGGACGTGCGCGGGGCGGCCACGGTGAGCCTCATCTACAACGACAACATCCTGGGCGCGAGCACGGACGACATCGACGCCTTCGAGAGCGGCAGCTACCCGTTCAAGTTCGCGCACCAGTCGACGGACGACCTCGTCGTCGCGCCGGGGCTGGACCTGGAGGCGCGGCGCGACCTCTTCGCGCTGGGCCAGACGCGCGTGCGCGTGCGCGCGAAGCGGTGGATGTACTCCAACAACCCGATCAAGACCAACACCGACCTCGACTTCTTCCTGCGGCAGAACGTCGGCCGGCGGCAGAGCCTGGAGCTGTACCTGCACGCCTCCCCGTTCCAGTACATCCGTCATCTGTCGGACCGCTCGCCGCTGATCGACCCCGCGGCGCCGCTCGCCTGGGAGGCCTTCCGCTTCCAGCGGAACATCTGGAACCTGACCTGGCGGCAGACCGTGTCGCGGAAGTTGGCGGCGACGCTCGTCTTCGAGCGCAACTTCCGCTACTACAACCGCGAGTTCATGGAGAACGACATCGCGGCCTGGGAGCTGCGCGGCAGCCTCGCCTGGACCGTGAGCCCGGCGATCGCGCTGAGCGGCGACTACAGCTACGAGGACGGCAACGGCCGCGGCATCGACCAGGTCGGCGAGGCGCTGGGGAACTCGGAAAA
>VGXH01000186.1 GCA_016873405.1 bacterium | reverse complement strand
CTCCATCAGCTTGCCGTCGTCCACCAGCAGCGCCACGCGGTGGTTGACCACCGCCGACGCCTCGCGCCACCCGTCCTCGGCCTCGGGCTCCTCCTTGCCCTTCAGGCCGTCCAGGAAAGCGCGGGCGGGCAGCGTCTGTTCGGCCAGCAGGTCGCGCATCGCCTGCTCGTCGGCAGCCTCGGTCTCCAGTTCGTAGAGCGCCTGGACGACGCGGAAGGTCTCGGCCACGGGCGGTTGCAGGGAGGCCAGCCCCTCGCGGTAGGTGACGCGCGCCTCGTCGATCTGGCCGGCCTTGCGCTGGGACGAGCCGATCAGCCGCCAGTAGTCGCGCCCGCCGAACTGGTCGAGCTTGCGGTACTCGCCCAGCTCGAGCACGGCCATCTCGGGCATATCCAGCCGCGCGAACACCAGGCCCAGGTTGCGGTGGTAGTCGCCGTTGGTCTTCTCGCACTGGACGGCGCGGATGAACGCGTCGCGCGCAGCGGGGAAGTCCTCCTTGCCGGCCAGGAGCACGCCCAGGTCGTTCCAGGAGCGGCCGTCGGCGGGGCTCTTCAGCAGCTTCGTGTTCAAGAGGGCGATCTTCTCGTCTGCCGTCATCTGCTCGTTCACCTGCTCGTAGTGGAACGTGCGCGTGCCGTCGGCCAGGGTGTCGACGCGGGCCGGGGCCTGGGCGGCCGCGGGCGGCGCGGCGGCGCCCCACAGGGCGGCCAAGGTGGCCAGTGCGGCCAGGCCGGCGGCGGCGAAGGCCCGCGACGGAGAGCGGCGACGCAGGGTCATGAACTGCCTCGGGGCCGCGTCCGCGGCCGGTCCGGACCCCGGTGGGGGATCCGCGGTCCAAGAGTGCGCTGTGGCGAGGGGGTCCGGCGCATGATAAGAACCCCGCCGCGGACTGTCCAGCCTTGGGCCCCTCATACCCCGGAGCGGGCCGGAGATTCCCGGCCCGTTGCGCCGCCGCCGCCTTGACGGCCCGCCGGAAAGCTGTTGCATTGGCGGCATGATCCGCGTTCGCATCCTGGGCGCCGGCGGCGCCGTGCCCACGCCGACCCACACGCCGGCCGCCTACTGGGTGACGGTGGACGGGACCGGCCTGCTGCTGGACCCCGGCCCCGGCGCGCTGGTGCGGCTGGTCCGCTGCGGGGATGCCCCCGGCGGCGTCGACGACATCGAGACGGTCCTGCTGTCGCACCTGCATCCGGACCACAGCGGGGACCTGGTGGCCCTCCTGTTCGCCGTCCATTCGCCGCTGCCGGCCAGCAAGGCGCCCCTGCGCCTGTTCGGCCCGCCGGGCCTGGCCGCGCTGCTGGCGCGGCTGCGGGACATCTACGGCTCGTGGCTGCAGCCGCGCCACCGCGTTCTCGAGGTGACCGAGGTGCGGCCGGGCGCCGTCGTGGCGGTGGGCGAGGGCGGCGCGCGCGCCGAGCCGTTCGCCGTCTCGCACGCCCAGGACCGGCTGTCGGAGCTGGCCCTGGGCTGGCGCTTCCTGGACGCCGACGGCGCCGTCCTGGTCTACTCGGGCGACACGGAGGACTGCCCCGGCCTGCGCGCGGCGGCGAGCGGCTGCGACCTGCTGGTCCTGGAGTGCTCGACCCCCGACGACTGGGACGTGCCCGGGCACCTGAACCCGGCGCAGGCCGCCGCGGTTTGCGCCGCGGCCGCGCCGCGCCGCGTCGTCCTGACCCACCAGTACCCGAACGCGGCCGCGCTGGACCTGGCCGCGCTGGTCGGCCGCCGGTACGCCGGGCCGGTGGAACAGGCGCGCGACGGCGATGTATACCTGGTTTCGGCCCCGCCGCGAAAGGACTCCGCATGAACGTCCGCCCCGTCCGTCGCGCGCCGCGCCCGGCGACCGTCGCCGTCGCCCTGCTGCTGGCGGGCTTGCCGGCCGCCGCCCCGGGCCTGGCGCAGTCCGCGGACGCCCCGCCGCCGCCGCTGGAACCCCGCGGGCGCCTGCCGCAACTGAAACCGGACGCCCAGCCCAGCTTCGAGATGGTGCTGATCCACGGCCTGGGCGGCGCGGCCAGGGAATGGGACGGGCTGGTCCCCTACCTCGTGGGCACGTTCAAGGTGGGGCAGTTCGAGCTGGCGGGGCACGGCCGGACGCAGCCCGTGCCGGACCCCACGGTGGAGTCGGAGGCCAGGCGCCTGGGCGAGTACCTGCGCCAGAGCGGCCTGTCCTACCCGACCCTGGTCGGTCACGGGCTGGGCGGGATGGTGGCCCTGCAGTACGCGCTGGACCATCCGGGCGAGATCCATCGCCTCATCCTGATCGACACCGCGCCGCGCCAGCTGGCGAACGACGAACAGAAGCTGGACGTGGGCCGCCGGCTGATGGAGGACTACGACCGCTTCGTCGGCGAGCGGTACTCGCTGATGAGCCCCGACGACGAGATCTCGCAGCACATCCTGGACATGGCCCTGCGCACGCACGCGGCGACGTTCGTCTCGCTGCTGATGTCCAGCTTCGACTTCGACCTGACCGCGCGACTGCGGACGCTGTCGGTGCCCCTGCTGGTGATCGGCAGCGAACTGATGTTCCCCGACCCGGATCAGACGCAGCCGATGCTGGCCGCCTACGGCTTCGACCAGGCGCGCTCCCTGAGCTTCAAGCGCTTCGGACGGACCGGCCACTACATCATGCTGGAACAGCCGGTGATGCTGGCGAGCGTGCTGATGGCGTACGGCGTGACCGCCGGTTACCAGTTCCAGCACTGAACGGGAACGATCGCGGGAATCCGGGTGAGGTCGGCCGGAGTCAGTCGCCCAGCAGCGCCAGATCGGCGTCGACCATCATGCGCACGAGCTCCGGGAAGGTGATGGTCGGCGCCCAGCCCAGGACGCGCCGGGCTTTCGAGGCGTCCCCGCGCAGGTGGTCCACCTCGGCCGGCCGCAGGTAGCGCTCATCCTGCCTGACGTGGCGCTCCCAGTCCAGCCCGGCGTGCGCGAAGGCGATCTCGACGAACTCCCGCACCGAGTGGTTCTCGCCCGTGGCCACGACGAAGTCGTCGGGCTCGTCGTGCTGCATCATCAGCCACATCGCCCGCACGTAGTCGCCGGCGTAGCCCCAGTCGCGCTGGGCGTCGAGGTTGCCCAGCAGCAGCTCGCGGGCGCGGCCGGTCTTGATGGCCGCCACCCCGTGCGAGATCTTGCGCGTGACGAACTCGAGGCCGCGGCGGGGACTCTCGTGGTTGAAGAGGATGCCCGAGACGGCGAACAGGCCGTAGCTCTCGCGGTAGTTGACCGTGATGTGATGGCCGTAGGTCTTGGCCACCGCGTAGGGACTGCGGGGGTGGAACGGGGTCAGCTCGGTCTGGGGCTCCTCGCGCACCTTGCCGAACATCTCGCTGCTGCTGGCCTGGTAGAAGCGGGCCTTCGGCGCCACCTGCCGCATGGCCTCCAGCACGCGCGAGACGCCCAGGCCGGTGAACTGCCCGGTCAGGGTGGGCTGGGCCCAGCTGGTGGGCACGAACGACTGGGCGGCCAGGTTGTAGATCTCGTCCGGGGCGGCCGCCTCGACCGCCTTCGTCAGCGACGCCTGGTCCAACAGGTCGGCCTGCAGGAACGAGATCCGGTCCTTGAGGTGGTCGATGCGCCCGGACGTCTCGGTGCTGGAGCGGCGGACCATTCCCCAGACCTGGTAGCCCTGCTCCAGCAGCAGCTCCGCCAGGTACGACCCGTCCTGGCCGGTGATACCGGTGATCAGCGCTCTCTTGGCCATGGTGTCTCCAGCTCCGCGGATCGTTGGGGGACCGTTCCGCTCCCCATCTTACACCGCTGGTCGCGGCTGGACAAGTTCGCCGGGCGGTTCCACCTTGGAGAGGTCGCAAGGACCCGTGCCCACCCGGAGGAACCCCCATGTCGATCGTGCTGGACGGCCGCCACCTGACCATCGAGGCCCTCTCCCGCATCGCGCGCGACGGCGAAGCCGTCGAGCTGGCGCCGGAGGCGCTGGAGCGCATCAAGGCCTGCCGCGCCCTGGTCGAGCGCAAGATCGAGGCGCACGAGGTCATGTACGGCATCAACACGGGCATCGGCGAGTTCAGCGAGATCATCCTCGACGACGAGCAGGTGCGCGACTTCCAGCGCTACCTGATCTACAACCACGCCGCCGGCATCGGCGAGCCCGCCCCTCTCGCCTACGTGCGCGGCGCCATGGCCGGCCGCGTCAACGTGCACGCGCACGGCCGTTCCGGCTGCCGCCCCGAGATCACGCTCTGCCTGGTCGAGATGCTCAATCGCGGCGTCACGCCGTACGTCTGCCAGAAAGGCTCGGTCGGCGCCTGCGGCGACCTGGCGCCCATGTCGCAGATCGCGCTGCTGCTGATGGGCGAAGGCCAGGCCTGGCACCGCGGCGAACTGCTGCCGGGCGCCGAGGCGCTGCGGCGAGCCGGCATCGCCGCGCCCGGCCTGGAGGCGCGCGACGGGCTGGCGACCATCAACGGCTCGAACCTGCTGACGGCGATGAGCGCGCTGCACATCCACGACATGGAGCGCTGGCTCAAGCAGGCGGAGATCGCCGCCGCGATGTCGCTGGAGGCGCTGCTGGCCAACCTGAAGCCGTACCAGGCGCCCCTGCACGCGGTGCGCGGGTTCCGCGGCGCCATGCGCAGCGCGGCGGCCATCCGCCGCTGCATGGAGGGCAGCGACCTGGCCAGCGGCAAGGTCAAGACCCGCGTCCAGGACGCCTACTCGATGCGCTCCACGCCGCAGGTGATCGGCGCCGCGCACGACGCCGTGGCCTTCGCCCGCAGCCAGGTCGAGATCGAGCTGAACGGCGTCGGCGACAACCCCATCTTCTTCCCCGAGACCGGCGCCACGCAGACCGGCGCCAACTTCCAGGGCTCGCCCGTCTCGCTGCCGATGGAGATGGCCGGCCAGGCGATCACGATGGTCAGCGTGCTCTCGGAGCGCCGCCTCAACCGCCTGCTCAACCCGGCATTGAGCGCCGGCCTGCCGGACTTCCTGACCAAGGGCGCCGGCATGTTCAGCGGCATGATGCTCAGCCAGTACACCGCCGACAGCCTCATCGTCGAGCAGCGGATGCTCTGCACGCCGGCCTCGGTGGCGTCCATCCCGGCCGCCGCCGACCAGGAGGACTTCGTCTCCATGGGCATGAACACGGCGCTCAAGAACGCGCAGATCCTGGAGGGG
>VGXH01000185.1 GCA_016873405.1 bacterium | reverse complement strand
GCCGCACGGGGTTCAGCCGGCCGACCCACTCCCGCGCCGGCCGCGGAAGAAGCCTCGCAGCAGTTCGCCGCAAGGCCCGGCCAGGATGCCGCCCACGACCTCGACGCGGTGCCGGTACGGGTTCCCGTCCAGGAGGCGGGCGGTCGAGACGACGGCCCCAGCCCGCGGGTCGACGGCGCCGAAGACGACCCGACCGATCCGCGCCAGCAGGATGGCGCCGCAGCACATCGTGCACGGTTCGAGCGTCACGTAGAGCGTGGCGTCGTCCAGGCGCCAGCCGCCGGCCTCGGCTCCGGCGGCTGCCGTCTCATCGTCGGCGGCGTTCCCCTCGGCGCCGCCGGCGTCGTCCGCGCTCGCGCTCCCGGCGGCGCCGATGGCGAGGATCTCCGCGTGGGCGGTCGCATCGCGCAGCGCCTCGACCTGGTTGGACCCGCGCGCGATCACCGCGCCGTCGCGCACCACCAGCGCGCCGACGGGGACCTCGCCCCGCGCCGCCGCCTCGCGCGCCAGTCGCAGGGCCTCGCCCATCCAGCGCTCGTCCGGGGCGAAGAGCCCGCCCAGCGGCGTCGCCTGCGGTCGGTTCACGGCACGACCGCCTCGGCCGCGCCCGTGTTGCCGGCCAGGTCGCGCACCTCGAAGCGCAGCCGCACCGGCGACGTTCCCTCGGGGCCGCTCGCGCGCCGCCGCTCGACGGCCGCGACGAACGTCTCGAGAGCGCTGTCGCAGACGCCGTCCTCGGGATCCAGCCGCTCGGCCGCGCCGTCGGGCAGCACCAGGCGCGCGGCCGCCAGCGGGCTCGTGGCGTCCGTCGCCCTCAGCTTCACGACGAGCGTGCGCCCGTCGTCGCGGGCACTGGTCGTCAGCACCGTCACCTGCGGCGGCGTGTTGTCCACCAGCAGCGGTCCCAGCCCGCGCGTGGCCTCGGCGCGCTCGCGGCGGGGGTTGTCGGGCTCGTCGCTCGCCACCAGGCGCAGTTCGTAGCGACCATCCGCAAGGTCGGAGGTGTCCCAGCTGCCGATGGTGCCGGTCAGCGGGCCGCCGGACCCCCCGGGCGCGGACGCCGGGCGCCAAGCCGACTCGCCCTCGGCCCGGCACTCCAGGCGGAAGCTGAGGCGATCGCCGTTCGGATCGGACGCGCGCCAGGTCACCACGCGCACGGCCCGCCCCGGGTCGGCCCGGTCGACGCCGGGCCAGTTCTCCTCGACCCCCTGCTGCGTCGTGAACTCGGCGCGCAGGCCGCTGCGGAACTGGTGGACGATGCTCTCGCCGGCCATCATCCCGCCCAGCTTCACGCCGCGCAATTGTTCCAGGCTCAGCTCCTCGATGACAGGCGGCCGGTTGGGCTGCCGGGCGCTGACCGTCAGTCCGGTCACGCGCCAGGCTTTCCGGCCGCGAGCGGCCGGCGGCAGCTCGACGCGCCATTGCAGGTACCGGCCGAGGTCCGGCTGCAGCTCGTGCTCGACCTCGTCCCACGGCCGGCTCCACGCCGACCAGTTCTCGTCCGGCTGCGCGCAGTCGCCGCCGCGCACCGACCAGCGGGGCCGGCCGTCGCCGGCGGCGCCCTCCCAGCGCAGGCGGGCCCAGGCCACGCCCGGTCCGCCGTCGAGCGGCGGGCCCGTGACGATACCCCAGTCGTCCGGCCCGAGCGGCCGCGCCAGCGCCAGCGCCGCCGGATGCGCCTGCGCGATGGCGAGCGCCTCGCGCGCGCCGTCGGCGGCGTCGGCGGAGTGCGCGGCCAGATCCAGCACATCGCCGCCCGTCCAGGCGGACAGGACGGTCGCGCCCCACGGCGGCGTCAGCCGCAGCAGGACCGCGCGCGATTCCCGCCCGGGCGCCACCGGCTGCGGTTCGGCCGCCAGGCCCGCGGCGGGTTCGGGCAGCGTGCCGGCGCCGACCCAGCCCCAGCGCGCGGTCCACGCCGCCGCCATCAGGTCCCGCGGTCCGGCCCAGACGCGCACCAGCGCTTCGCGGCCGCCGATCGTCTCGAGGCGATAGAGCGCCGCGGCCGGCGCGTCGCCGGCGCCGGCGTTCGCGTCGCCGAACACGGGCGGCGGTGAGTCCTCACCCTCGCTGCCCCGCTGGTCGCCGGGAGCGAGCCCCTCGGCGCCCCCGGACAGCCCCAGCACGTGGACGACGCCGCCTTCGCCGCGGAGCACCCGCCGCGCTTCGTCCTGGGCGATGTCGCCGATGAGCCGCGCCTGCGGGCGCCCGCCGTCCACGGCGAACAGGAGACCCGGCCCCTGGGTCGCGACCAGCAGGCGGTCGCGCTCGCGGTCGAGCACGACATCCATCGCGTTGCGCGCGGGCAGCGCCACGACCTGTTCGAGCCCGCCTTCACGCCACCGGTAGCGGTAGACGGCGGCCGGTGACCCGGTCGCCAGCCAGGCGCAGCCCTGCTTCTCGTCGATCGCAATGGCCCAGACGTAGCCGCCCTCGATGCGCCCGACCGCGGTGACGTCGCCGGCGGTGGTCACGCGCGCCAGGCGTCCGTCCGGGCCGCCGCCCGCCAGCAGGTCGCCGCCGGGCAGCGCGGCCAGCGCGAAGATCTCGGTCGATTCGAGGCGGGCCACCAGGCGCACCGCGCCGCCCTCGCTCACGTGGTGGATCTCCCCGCCGTGGCCGGTGCCCAGGAACCAGCCGCCGCGGCCGTCCGGCACCACGCGCCAGACCACTTCGGGACCGCTGAGGCCGCTGGCCGTCACCAACGGTCCGGCGGTCAGGCCGCCGAGCGTGTCGAGCCCCGCCGCTTCGAACGTCGCCTCGTCGAAGGAGCGTCCGCCCGGCCAGTCCCAATAGCGCGGACCGGCCGCCTGAGTCGCGCCGGCCGCCAGGATGGCCCAGGCCAGCGCCACGAACCGGGCCGGGGCGAGGCCCTTCGCGCTTCCGCGCACGATTGCCAAGATCGACACCTCCGGCGCCCGGCGGGCGCGCCTGTTCATGCGCTTGTTCATGCGCCTGCTCACGGCCGCCGCCCATCGCTGCGGGCGGGCCGCGGCGGCGCGACCTCCAGCGTCCTGATCGCGTTGCCGGTCAGCGCGCGATTCGTCGCCTGCGAGACGCGCGCGGCGTAGCTGGCCAGCGCCTGCGCGGACGGCTGCCGGCCCGCGTCGATGGCGCGGACGACGCTGCCGGGCATCGCCGCCAGCTCACGCCCGCCGACGATGGCGGGCCGGTCCGGCGACAGCAACGCCACGACGAGCGTCGAGGCGGAACGTTCGGTGGCCAGCAGTTCCCACAGGTCGTCCAGGCGCGCCGGCTGCAGGCGTTCGGGCGCGCGCTGGGCCTCGAGCGCGAAGAACTCCGCGGCGCTGGCCGCCGCCAGCCGGTAAGGGCCCGGCGGCAACGCGGCAGGCAGCGGGATCTCCAGCGCGATCCGGCTCGTCTGGCCGTCGCCCTGCCGCAGTTCGACCGTCACCGGCAGCGAGGTCGCGCCCGCGGCCACGCGCCGCGGGGCGCCCAGCGCCACGATGGCGGCGTCGGCCCGGCCCGGCGCGACGTCGACGGTGAACGCGGCGGATTCCAGCACCAGCGCGCCGAACGGGTTGTCCAGCAGCAGCGCGAGCGGCGTCATCACTTCGCCGGCCAGCGCGCCCGCTCCGCCCGGCCCGGACGCCACGCCGCCCAGTTCCAGCCGGCGCGACGTCGCGGCCTCCGGCTCGCGCCACGTCGTCACCAGGCGCCAGTCCATCAGCTGTCGGCTCGCGTCGTCGCCGCCGGCCAGGAGCGCGTTGTAGAACGACCAGAACACCAGCAGCGGCGTCAGCTGCGGATCGTCGGCCACCGCGAAGCGGAACGCGCCCGGCGCGGCGCCCGACAGGCGCACCTCCACCGGCACCGTCCTGGCCACGGCCCCCAGCCGCCCGGCCAGGCCGGCGCGCAGGTCGTGGTGCACGGCGCCCACGACCGGTCCCGGCGAACCCAGCTTGAAGGAGAGGCGTCGGCTCGGCAGGATGGTCACGATGTCCGCCGCGGCCAGCGGCAGGTTCACCGCGCCGCGCTGCAGCAGCGGGTGGCCCATCATCAGCACGCGGTCGCCGTCCACCCAGGTGACCGTGCCGATGGCGCCCAGGTCGGCGTCGCCGCCCACCAGCGTCACCGCGCAGGCGGAGCCCGGACGCAGCCCGACCGGCTCGTCGGCGGGGATGGCGCCGCCCGCGCCCGCCGCTGCGGCCAGACCGGCCGGACGCACCAGCCAGGCCGGCCGGCCCGCGCCGCCGCCCGGCAGGAGCGGCTCCAGCAGGTCGGCCGCCAGGTCCAGCGGCGCCGGCCAGCCCGCCGCGACGACCGGCGGCAGGGACGGCGGCAGCGCTGCCACGGCCGCGGCCTGGGCGCCGAACACGGCGGCGGCGAAGTCCTGGCTCCTGCCGGCGAGCAGGCGCCGCGGATCCCAGTCGCCGCCCGCGCGCGGACCCGGCGCCGGCGACGACGCCGCCTGCGGCAGCGCCAGCATCTCCGCGGCCGGCGTGACGCCGCCGATCGGCGCCAGCGCGCCTTCCCAGCCGAAGGCCACGGCGCCCGCGAAGCGCCCGTCCAGATACACCGGGCTGCCGCTCATCCCCTGCGCGATGCTCGACCGCTCCAGGCCGTGCCCGCCGACCTCGACCAGCACCAGCGAGCCTTGCGCGCGGACGTTCTCCTGCACGCCCAGCACGCGCACGCTGAAGGTGTCGACGCGGCTGCCGGCGAACACGGTCAGGCCGTAGCCGGTCATGCCGGGGCGGATCTCGGCGACCGGGATCGGGGGCGGCGCGGCCAGCAGCGACGACGCAGCGGCGACCAGACCGCAGCACGCCAGGCTCAGGGCCGCGCGGCCGCTGCGATGACTCGACTGCCGGGACGACAAGGGGCGGTTCCTTCCAGGCCGGCGCGGCCCACCTGCCGGGCGGGACGGTGCTGCCGGCGATCCTCGAGGTGATCGCGACACGGGACTTCGCGTCACGTTAGCACAACCGTCGGCGGCGCGACAGGTCCGCCGGCGCCGCCGGCGACGGCTCACCGGCAGGTCCCGAGTCGTGCCGTCGAGATCGTGTCCGCCCCGGGGCCGCTGCGCCGCTCACTCCCACCAAGCGACAGGAGGGGCGACCGTCGCCGGTCGCCCCTCGCTCGTCTTGGTGGTACGCCCAGGAGGATTCGAACCCCCAACCTTCTGATCCGTA
>VGXH01000184.1 GCA_016873405.1 bacterium | reverse complement strand
CCCCTGCCCGAGGTGACTGCGGTCGCCGACGCGGCCTTGCGCCTGCTCGCGCGCTGAGCACTCGTCAGCGGCGGCGCTCGCCGCCGGCCCAGCCCAGGATCACGCCCAGCACCAGCCCCCACACGGCGGCCAGCCCGATCTGGTAGTCGCGCGGCAGGCTGAACGTCACCGTGTGCGCGGGGATCCAGAACCAGACCAGCGTGCGCACCGCCCGGCCCAGCCCGGCCCAGCCGCGCCGGCCCAGGATGAGGTTGTCCTCCCAGCGGTGGAAGGCCATCATCTGCGGCCCGAAGAAGACGTTCGTCAACACCGACATCGCCAGGGCGTGGCCGACGCCGGCGGCGCACCAGGACGGCAGCACGCCGTGCTCCAGCAGCGCCTGCGTGAAACCCTTCATCCCCGTGAAGCCGGCCTTGATCACCAGGCCCAGCACCGCCCAGGCCAGGACCTTCATCACGAGCTGCGCCGGCGTGCAGGGCAAGGCCGGCGCGCGCCGGCGCGCCGTGGCGGCGACGATCTCGCCGAGTGTGCCCAGCACGGCGAACTGCAGCGCGGCGGACGGCCACGGGTTGGCGGCCACCCAGGCAACATAGGCGTTCATGCGTCCTCCCCCAAAAACGGGAACCAGCGCAGGGACTCCAGTTCGCCGGGCAGGGCGCGCGGCGGGACGCCGGCCGTCGCGCGCGCCTGCCCGGCCAGGCGGCGCGCCTCGGCCAGGTAGCCCTCGTAGGCGCTCTCCGGCTCGGTGCGATGATGGGATCGGCCGGCCATGCGGTCGCCGAACCAGGTGATGTCCTCGAGGCTCAGCGTGTCGCCGCGGCGCGCCTGCCGGTGCCGCCAGATGCCGGTCGTCGCGTCGAAGTCGTAGTCGGGCAGGAAACGCCAGCCCTCCCGAGCGACGAACTCCCCCGCCGCCAGCACGAACCGGAACGTGGCCTCGCTGATGAAGTAGTTGAAGTTCACCCGCACCCAGCCGGGCTTGATGCCTTCGCTGCCGGCGTTGATCGCCGCGTGGAACCGCTCGCTGCGCGCCAGGTCGATGCCGAGCAGGCGGTGGCCGTAGGGCCCGGCGCAGGAGCAGCCGCCCCGCGCCTGGATGCCGAACAGGTCATTCAGCAGCGCGACCACGAAGTTGTGGTGCAGCAGACGCTCGCCGCGGCGCACGACGAACGAGACGATCGACAGCCTCTGCGCCGTCACGTTGCCGAGGACCGCGAGGCGCGGATCGGCCGACCAGGCGGCGATCGCGCGCTCCACGAAGCGCTTCTCCAGTTCCTCGATGGCGCCCGCGCCCACCGCCTGCTTCAGGTGGAAGACCAGGCCGGCGCGGATGGCCTCGATGATGGCGGGCGTGCCGCCCTCCTCGCGGTGGGCAGGATCGGCCAGGTAGGTGTGCCCGGCGGGCCCGACGTAGCTGACCGTGCCCCCGCCCGGCTGCGTCGGCACCGTGTTGGTCAGCAGCCGCCGCTTGACCACGAGCACGCCCGGGGTGCCCGGACCGCCGATGAACTTGTGCGGCGAGATGAACACGGCGTCCTTGTAGGCCAGCTCGCCCGCCTCGCCGTCGCCCCGCAGGTTCATCTCGATCCGCACGTAGGGCGCCGCCGCCGCGAAGTCCCAGAACGCCAGCGCCCCATGGGCGTGCAGCAGCGTCGAGATGCCCGCCGTGTCCGAGACGATCCCGGTCACGTTGCTGGCGGCCGAGAAGCTGCCGATGCGCAGCGGGCGGGTCGCGTAACGCTCCAGCTCGCGCGCGAGCTGCCCCTGGTCGATGCGGCCGTCGCGGTCCTCGGCGATGGTCACCACGTCGGCGATCGTCTCGCGCCAGGGCAGTTCGTTCGAGTGGTGTTCGTAGGGACCGATGAAGACGACCGGTCTCTGGTCGGCCGGGATGCGGGCCGCCAGGCCGTGCCTGAGGTCCAGGTCGCGCGGAAGCCGCAGGTTGAGGATGTCGACCAGCTTGTTGATGGCGCCGGTGGCTCCGGCGCCGCAGAAGATGACGACGTCCTGGTCACCGCCGCCGACCGCGGCGTGGATGATGCGGCGCGCGTCCTCGCGGAAGCGCGTGGTCTGCAGCCCGGTGCTCGAGGTCTCGGTGTGCGTGTTCGCGTAGAGGGGCAGCACCTCGTCGCGCAGGAAGTCCTCGATGAACGACAGCGAGCGCCCGCTGGCCGTGTAGTCGGCGTAGGTCAGGCGCCGCGGGCCGTAGGGGCCGTCCAGGACGCGGTCGTCCCCGATGATGCCGGCGCGGATCTTCTCGATGAGGGGCAGGACCTGCGGCTCCACGGCTGCCTTTCGCGGCGGGGCTAGCCCGGACTATTCACGAAGGTCCGGCTGCGGCTGGTCAATTGCCCTTCTGCGAAGGCGAAATCCGGCCTCGGCGAGGTCAACGTACCGCATCGGGTACGCCTCCCTCGCCGAGACCGGATTTCGCCTTCGCAGAAGGGCAATTTCCTCACCCTCGCTCGGACCTTCGTGAATAGTCCGGGCTAGAACACGCGCCGCGATTCGAACGTCCACTGTCCCGGCTGCACGACGATCCCGTCCAGCACCTGCTCCGCGGCGACGCGCCCGTCCCGGCCCAGCAGTTCCAGGCGGACGTCGTGCCGGCCCGGCGGCAGGTGCAGGCGCAGCACGTGCACCTGGCCCGGCAAGGTCAGCCAGCTGCGCGTGTCGGCCTGCTCGGTGACGGCGCCCAGGAGGTTCGCCAGGATGCCGGCGCCCTTGCCGGCGGCCTTCTCGGCGCCGCGCGCCGCCAGGTACTTGGTCAGGCCCCTCAGGATGGCGCGGAAGAAGATCGTCGGCTTCTCGGCGTCGAACGCCACGCGCGCGGCGCGCTGCAGGTTCGCGGCCCGCGCCCCGATCGCATTGCCGCCGGCGATGCCGGCGCTGGCGCGCGCGCCCGCGTACGGCGGCGGCGCCTCGTCGTGCAGCTCGGGCGCCGCGACCGAGACCCAGTACTCGACCTCGCGGTCGCGCCCCCACGAGCGGTGACGGTGGCCGTCGTAGAGCGACCAGCCCCAGCGCTCGCGGTCGCGGTGATCCTCCCCCTTGAACACGGGGAAGTCAATCCGCACCTGCCCCAGTTCGGGCACCGACCCGGTCTCGACCAGCAGCACCAGCTCGCCGTGGCCGGGCGCCCAGGCCGCCGAGCGGCGCAGCGCGCCCAGGTCCCCGGAGGTGTCGCCCGCCGCGGCGAAGATCGCCGGGCTGGCCGCGGCCGCCTGCCGCAGCTCCGCGGCGAAGCCCAGCCGCTCGGCCGTCCGGGCCAGGTCGCCCGCCAGCGCGGCCGGCGGTTCGAGGCCCAGCAGGTCGGCGTTCTGCTCATAGGCCACCGCGGCGTTGCGGTAGGCGACGAAGGCGTCGTTCAGTTCGCCGTCGGCTTCGTAGAGCATGCCGCTGAACCAGAGGAGGAAGGCGTCGTTGCGCACGCGCTCCAGTTCGCCGCGATCCTGCTCGCGCACGGCGCCGAGCGTCAGGTCCACGTACCGGGCCAGCAGCTGGCTGGCGCTGCGGGCTTCCACGACGGCGGCGTCGGGCTGCCCCAGCCAGGCGTAGTTGAGAGCCTTGTAGTAGGGAACCAGCGCCATCTCGAAGGGGCGCGGCCGGTACGCCACCCGGGCGTCGGAGGTCAACAGGGCCACGGCGCCCTCGGCCAGTGAACGGTCGAACCGCTCGGCAGCCGTGCGCTCGGCCGCGGCGAAGGCCTCGTTGCTCTCGGCGCAGCGGTCGGCGTAGTGCAGGACCAGGCCGCGCTCGAGCCACGCCAGCAGCTGGTCGGAGCCGCCGCCGTTCTCCTCGATGGTGCGCAGCGCGCCGTCGAAATCCCCTGCCGCCAGGCTCGGCCGCAGGTCGGCCATGCGCGCGCTGTAGGTCGCGCAGCCGCCGCCCGCGAGCAGGATCGCCGCCAGCGCCAGGCAGGCGGCGACCCGCCGTGCCGCGCCCTGGGCGCGCGCGGCCGTCGACGACCGGCCGACGCCCTGCCGGGGACGCCGGCCGCGCGCTGCGATGCCCGGGATCACCGCCTCAGCCCTTGACGTACTTCTTGATCTTCTCGAAGCCCGCCCAGAGCTTCGTGTTGTCCTCGAGGTCCACCAGGTAGCAGTCCACCTGGTAGTAGCGCACCGACTCCTTGCCCTCGCGATCGACGATCTGGTTGATCTCGCCGATCAGCATCACGTCGGCGCCCTTCTCGCGGCCCCACTTCTTCATCGTCTCGGGCGAGGCGAACTCCTGCTGGTCGGCGCGCTCCTCGCGCACCTGCTCGCGCTCCTCGGCCGAGGCCACCACGCGCACGCGGCCGCCGTTGATGAAGTCGCGCTCGAGCTGGTCGACCAGCGTCCTGGTGGCGATGTGCTCGGCCGTCTTGTTGCGCACCGGCGCCACGATCAGGGTCGGCTTCTTGCCCTTCTCGGCCAGGAAGTTCTCGATCCACGCCCCGCGCTGGATCTGGTCGGCCAGCGCCGCCGACACCGTCTGGGCGTCGGTGTCGTTCCAGTTGCCCGACAGGTCGATCTGCGCCCCGGGGTCGGTCCTGACGACCTCCTTGCCCCCGCCGCAGCCGGCCACAGCCAGCAGCGCCACGGCCACCAGCATGAAACGCGCGATGTTCCCGGTCATCCGCCTGCCTCCTTGATCTGGCGCCACACGCGTTCAGGGGTGGCGGGAATCCGGTAGATCCGGACCCCCACCGCGTCGCAGATGGCATTGACGATGGCCGGCGCCGGCCCGTCGATGGGCACCTCGCCGGCCGCCTTGGCCCCGAAGGGGCCGCTCGGTTCCGCGGTCGGAACCAGTATCGTGACCATTTCGGGCATGTCCAGCGCCGAAGCGATCTTGTAGTCCAGGAAATTGGGGTTCCGCACCCGACCCGCGGCGTCGACGATGACCTCCTCGAACAGGCCGTAACCGATCGCCTGCGCGACGGCGCCCTCGATCTGGCCCTCGGCCAGGTCCGGGTGCACGGGCGTCCCGCAGTCCACCGCGGAGACGAACCGGCGCAGGAAGACCTCGCCGGTCTGTGGGTCCACCTCGACGTCGGCGAACTGGGCCGCGAAGGGCGGCGGCGACTCGTTGGACAGGTGGCTGGCGGTGGCCATCGGCTGCACCTTCGCGTGGTAGAGCGCGTGCGTCGCCAGTTCGGCCATCGTCCAGGCCCGGCC
>VGXH01000183.1 GCA_016873405.1 bacterium | reverse complement strand
TGATGGGCGGCAAGGCTACCGCCTCGATGGGCGCGGTCATCGCGCATCACCAGGCGCCGCTTGCCGCAGTACTGCGAGCCCTGCGCGAGGCCGAGAGCCGCGCCAAGCGGGCCGGACGTAACGCCTTCTGCCTGCGCGTGGTCAAGCGTGGTGGCGGCGAAACCGGCTTCGTGGCGCCTTGGTGGCTGGAGGACAGCGCCCCCGCCGCCATCGCCGCAACACCCTTCGGCGTGCTGCTGCGCGCAAGGAACGCCCTCGTCGGCGGAGCCGAGGAAGAAGCCATGTCGCGCCGCGCCGTCTATCTGGCCCGCGAATGGCTCACCCGCCTGCCCGACTGGCCTGGCGTCGACAAGGACGCCGATTGGCAGGCAATGACCGCCAACCGGCTCGCCACGCAATTCTCGCGCCAGGGAGGGCAAGACCGGCAACTGGCCGACGATCTGGTGGCTGCCGCCTGCGCGCTGTCGGCCCGTGTCGGCAAAGAACCGCGCACGCTGCTCGACGACCTGCTCTCGTGCGCCGAATTTCTCGCCCGCGACGTTCGTGCCGCCACCGAAAGGAACGCCCGATGAGCCGCTATTTTTTCATCGAGCCGATCGACACCGTTACCCCACGCGGCCATCGCCTGTTCGGCGCCGCCGGCAGTTTCGGCGAGGCCGGCATGCCGCCTGCGCCGTCCGTGTTCGCCGGCGCGCTGCGTGCTAGCCGCCTCGCAGCGGATGGCGCGCGGCTGGCAGCCTGTGAACGCCGTGAGCGAGGCGTCGCCGAACTCGATTTCCGCCTCACCCATCTGAGCCTGGCGCGGCAGCACGATGGCTGCCTCGAAGCCCTGTTCCCGCTGCCCGCCGACCTCGTCGACAGCGACTGCGGTATCCGTCGCATCGAGCCTCAGTTCCTGGCTTCCGGCGTGCGCAGGCCGGACGGCCTGCCGCTCACGCCGCTGCTGCGGGCGCCGCGCGGCAAACCGCTCTCCGGCCGCTGGCTGAACGAAGCCGGCTGGCGCGAGCACTTGGCCGGCCGCCTACCCGATGCATCGCATATCCTTGGCAGCGGAGATCTCTGGCGCAGCGACATCCGTCCGGGGCTGGCGCTCGACGGCGGCACGCGCACCGGCATGGATGGCGCGCTGTTCTCGGTCGAGCACATTGCGCTGGCAGAAAGCATCGGCTTCCTTGCCGGTTGCACCGGACAGGATGCCGAGTTGGCGACCGAAGGCGTTCTGCGCCTGGCCGGTGACGGCCGCACGGCGCGCTGGCGGCGCGTCGACTGGACGTCGCCGGCGCCGCCCGTTGCCGCCATCGCCGATACGAAACGCTTCCGCCTCCTACTCGCCACGCCGGGGCTGTTCCGCAACGGCTGGCTCCCGGCAGGCGTCGATCCGGCCACGCGCCGTCTTGCTGCGACTGACTTTTCCGCAAGGCTGGCCTGCGCCGCCGTGCCGCGCGCCGAACTGGTTTCCGGCTGGGATCTCCTGAACAACACCCCGAAGCCCGCGCTTTTCGCCGCGCCCGCCGGCAGTGTCTATTGGTTCGACGAATTCGAGGGGGACGCCGGCAAGCTTGCCGCATGGGTAGAAACTGAGCTTTGGGAAGACAATAACGGTATCGACGCCGGACGTCGTGCCGAGGGATGGAATCGCGCCTGGCTCGGCGCATGGAATTAAAAGGAGAAACCCGATGTTCGAGGCAAGGCAACTGTTGTTCTACACCTGCATGACGCCGCTGCACATGGGCGCCGGCACCGCCATCGGCGCCATCGACAATCCGATCCAGCGTGAAGTGCATAGCGGCCATCCGCTGATCGCCGGCTCGGGCATCAAGGGCGCGCTGCGCCATCATCTCGCCCGCGCCTGGAACAAACACGAGGACATCAAGCGCCTGTTCGGGCCGGAATCGAAATCATCCGAACACGCCGGCGCGCTGGCCTTCACTGACGCCCAGATCGTAGCCTTCCCTGTGCGCGCCCTAAAAGGGGCGTTCGTCTGGGCCACCTGTCCGTATGCGCTGGGGCGCCTGCAGCGTCTTGCCGCCACGGCCGGGCTTGCCGCCGACTGGCCAATCCCGAAAGTCAGCCCCGGCGAGACGGCGACAGCCATACCGATCGAGGGCAGGCTGATTCTCGAAGCATTCGAATTCATCCCGAATGGCAGTTGCGCCGAGATCGCCGGCTGGCTCGCCGACCGCGCCCTGCCGTCTGGCGCAGCGCACGACTTCTTCCGCGCCAAGCTCAAGTCGGATCTCGTCGTGCTCGACGATGGCGACTTCGCCCACTTCGTCAAGAACGCCACCGTGGTCGAGCCGCACGTGCGCATCGACGACAAGACCGGCACCGCCGCCGATGGTGGGCTGTTCTACACCGAGAACCTGCCGCCCGAATCCATCCTTGCCGGTCTCACCCTTGCCAGCATCGAACGCGGAAAGGGCGAACGTGAAAAACTCCCTGCCGAAACCATTCTCTCCCGCCTGCTCGGCGGCAATGGCGCCGGCCAGCCCGGCGTGCGCGACGGCGTGGTGCAGATGGGCGGCGACGCCACCACCGGTCGCGGGCTGGTGCTGATCCATCCTGCGCAGGAGAATTAAAGATGGCACAAACCCTGGATCAGAAGCGGGCCGCCTTTGCCTGGCAACGAGCACAGGCCAACCAGCGGCTGGGTTCCGACTACAAGAACCTCTGCAAAGGTGCGCCTGCTCTCATCATGGGCAACGGGCTGATGCCGGCGCTGGCTTTCTGGCAATCGCGTGGCAAGGATCACGCCAAGGCGCTGGTCTCCGACCTTCTTGGCTGGTTTCATCAACGCTGGCCGCAAATGCCGGCCGACTTCTCGCAGGTAATGACCGGGTTGCAAAACGCACCCGGCACCACCTACATGCAGGCCACCGAAGAGGCTCTCGAATTCCTCAAATGGCTGCGGCAGTTTGCCGACGCCATACAGGAGTGATGCCGCCATGCCAGCTGCAGTACCCGCTTACGTGGGCCAGGGTTTCGACGACTGCCCGCCCGGACACCGCTTCAATCTCTACTTTCCGATCTGGCGCGACGATTGGAGCGCGGACAAGACGGGCAAAGCGGAAGCGATCCGGGCGTGTACCCCGCTGTCCGCCATTGCCAGGAGTCTTCTTTCCTCGCTGCGGGAGCGACAGCTCGCGCTGGCGGAGGCAATGGGAGCGTTGACCCTCGAGGCCAGATCGCTCGCGCCCTTTGCCACCGGCCTCGGTCTCGAACATCCGGTGGAGAACGGTTTCGCCTTTCTCAGTCCCTACGGCCTGCCCTACCTCGCCGGCTCGGGCGCGAAAGGCGTTTTCCGGCGCGCCGCGCAAGAACTCAGCTGCAACGAGAATGCGCCGCTGACGCCGACCGACGTCGACATCCTGTTCGGCCCGGAAGACACCGACGAGGCCAGACGCGGCGCGCTGAACTTTTGGGACGTGTTTCCCGACTGCCCCGCCCTGAGCGTCGAGATCATGACCCCGCATCACGGAAACTATTACCAGCAGGGCGGCACCCCCAACGACGCTGGCCAGCCCAACCCCATCCCCTTCCTTGCCGTGCCGCCGGGCGCCGCCTTCCGTTTCATCGTCGGCTGCGACACCGCCCGCCTGCCCGAAGCGCTTGCCCCGCGCTGGCGCGACATCGTCACGACCGTCTTCCTCCACGCCTGCGACTGGCGCGGCTTCGGCGCGAAGACGGCGGTCGGCTACGGCGCCATCGAACTCGACGAGAAGGCACAGGCCAGGCGGGAAGAAGCGCGCAAAGCAGCAACAAAGGAGGCCGCCCGCGCAGCTGCCCTTGCGGCCATGACGCCGAATCTGCGCAAAATTGAGGAATTCCGGGCTTTCTGTACACGGCGCGCTGAACAACTCATGGCCAACAAGGAAGCGGCCAACGCCCAGATACATACCAAGGCGCGCGAACTGGCCAAAGCCGCAAGCGAGGGAATGGATTGGACGGTGGAGGAAAAGTGCGCCGTCGCCCATGCCATCGAAGAATGGCTGCCCAAGCTCGTCAAGGTCGACATGAAAGACGAGCGAAAAAAAATGAGGCTTGCCGCGCTGCGCGGCCAAACGCAATAACGGCGATACGCCACCGGACACAGACCATCATGACCGCAATGGAACAACCTTGCCGGCAACCCAAAAAGCAGGATGCCGCTTTCCACTACATGGAAAACACCGGGCAGGCTGCGCGCGATCATGGCATCGTGGCGCCCGAGTCGCGCCGGATGCCGCCTGGAGACCTGCAGGTGAAATGATCGATCTTCCGCTAGCGCGCTATCGCCTCGAATTCGAGGTGCGGACGCCGTTACACCTGCCCGACTACGCTGGCTCGACGTTGCGCGGCGCCTTTGGCGGGGCGCTGCGCGCGGCCGCCTGCATGACGAAACGCAAGGCCTGCGCGGGCTGCCCGCTGTTGCGCACCTGTCCCTACGCCGCCATATTCGAGACGCCACTGCCCGAGAACCACTCCCTGCTCAAGACCGAGCGCGCCCCCGCCCCCTATGTCATCGAGCCGCCGCCTTGGGGCAGCCGCGATTACGCGCCGGGGGAGAAGCTCGCTTTCCATCTCGTGCTGATCGGCCGCGCCCTCGAACACTTGCCGCTCGTGCTCTGGGCCTTCCACCGTGCCTTGGAGCGTGGCGTTGGGCCGGGAGACGGCACGGCGCGTCTCGCCCGCGTGCTGCATGAAGGCGAAGGCGAAACCCTCGTCCTCGAAGGGCCGGAAGATGCCGTGCGCGAGCACCCGCGCGCCGTCCCGCCGGCGCTGACTTTTGCGGGTAGCGAAGCCGTGCTCGACTTCCACACCCCGCTGCGCCTGCAGCAGAACGGCCGCCCCCTCGGGCCGCAGGCGCTGGCGTCCCGCACGCTGCTCACGGCATTGATGCGGCGCGTGTCGCTGATATGTGAATGCCATGGCAGAGGGCGCCTCGACCTCGACTTCAAGGCGCTGGCGCGCCAGGCCGAGGCGATTGCGGACGAAAAGCAGTTGACCTGGCGCGACTGGACGCGCTACTCCAGCCGCCAGGGACAGAAAATGGCGCTGGGAGGCGCGGTTGGCCGCTGGCGGCTGCACGGCGAGATTGGACCCTTCCTGCCCTTCCTGCATCTCGGCCAGTGGCTGCACGTCGGCAAGGAAACCACTTTCGGCCTCGGGCGCTACACACTCAAAACGGGGGAGTCGGCACATATCTCGGCCT
>VGXH01000182.1 GCA_016873405.1 bacterium | reverse complement strand
CGCCCCCTACGAGGCGGTGGCGGCCGGCGGCTCACACAGCCTCGGCCTGGCGCAGGGCGGCGTGATCATCGGCTGGGGCGCGAACGCGGCCGGCCAGCTGGCGGTGCCGGCGCCCAATGCCGCCTTCATCGCCATCGCGGCCGGCAGCGCGCACAGCCTGGGTCTGCGGGCCGACGGTTCGGTCGCGGCGTGGGGGAGCAACGACGACGGGCAGTGCGACGTGCCGGCACCCAACGCGGGCTTCGTCGCCGTCGCCGCCGGTTGGGCGCACAGCCTGGCCCTCAAGGCCGACGGGGCGCTCGTGGCTTGGGGACGCAACGACGACGGGCAGTGCGACGTGCCGCCGCCGGATCCCGGTTTCGTCGGCGTCAGCGCCGGCGGCGGCTTCAGCCTGGCGCTGACCGATCGGGGGAGCGTGGTGGCCTGGGGCGACATCGGACCCAGCCGGCAGCTGGTGCCGACGGCCAACGAACGGCTGAAGGCCGTCTCGGCGGGCTACCGCCACGTGCTCGGGGTGCGCGGCGAAGCGGACGATCCCGGGGGCGGCGGTCTCGGTCCGCTGCGGATCGTGGCGGTCGTGCCGAACCCGGCGCGCGGGAACGTGGTCGTTTCCTGGCAGCAGCCGGCGCCGGTCACCGTGAACCTGTCCCTGTACGATCTGCGCGGGCGCCTGGTATGCGTGCTGCGGGACGGGCCGCACGACGCCGGGGCGCACGCCGCGCCCTGGGACGGGCTGGACGCCCGCGGCCGGCCCGTGGCCGCCGGCGTCTACCTTGCGCGGCTGCTGGCCGGCCCCGCGGTCTCGGTGGCGCGGCTCGCCGTCGTGCGCTGAACGCGCCGCGTCAGTTGCCGCCGAGCGCCTTCTCGATCGCCGCGCGCAGTTCCGCGTCGTCCGGCGCCGTCTTCGGCCCGAACCGCGCGATGACCTTCCCGTCCCGCCCGACGAGGTATTTCGTGAAGTTCCAGGTCGGCTCCTCGAGCCCGCCGCCGCACAGCCAGGCGTAGAGCCCGTCCTTGCCGTCGCCCTTGACCTTCACCTTGGCGAAGAGCGGGAAGGTGACCTTGTAGTTGGCGTCGCAGAAGGCGCGGATCTCCTCGGCGGTGCCGGGCTCCTGGCCCAGGAAGTCGTTGCTCGGGAAGCCCAGCACGACGAAGCCGCGCGATTTCAACTCGCCGTACAGCGCCTCGAGGCCCTTGTACTGCGGGGTCAGGCCGCACTTGCTGGCGGTGTTGACCACCAGCGCCACCTGGCCCTTCCAGTTCGTCAGCGGCGCCGGCTCGCCTTCCAGCGAGTTGGGCGTGAAGGCCCACAGCGTGCCCGGCGCCTCGCCCGTGGCGGCCTGGGCGCCGCCGCTGAGCGCCCCGCGCAGCACGATCACGACCACGGCCACGGCGGCCGCCAGCAGGCCGCCGACGATGAGCAGGATGTTCTTCATGCGCAACTCCGTCCCGTTGCCGCGCCTCGCGCGCGCCGTCCCTACGGACCCTTCAGCCAATGCCCCAGCCCGACGCCGATGAAGTTCGCCACCGCGTAGCCGAGCGTGCCGCAGAGGACGGCCGGCAGCACCAGCGTCTCCCAGCGGCGCGCCACCGCCCTCGCCGCGGCGGTCGTCGGCCCGCCGATGTTCGCGTTGGAGGCGATGATAAGCTCGAACAGGTCCAGCCGCAGCAGCGCGCCGGCCACCAGCAGGAACAGCAGGTGCACGAGCAGGATCACGGCCGCGAACCCGAACAGCTCCGGACCTGCCTTGAGCACCATGCCGATGTTCGCGCTCGCCCCGATCACCGCGAAGAAGATCTGCATCAGGAACGCGCCGATGACCTCGCTGCCGCCGAGCTTCGCGCACAGCCCGAGGCCCGTCGCCAGCCCTCCGGCCCCAGGGGCACCAGCCGGAATGCCGCGACCGCAGCGTGGCGTGGCGGCAGGCCGCCGCGGACGGTCGCCACGGCCGTCGCAGCCGCCGCGCGCGCAGCCTGCCAGACGTCGGCCGCGGGCGGCAACGACGGCCGCCGGCCCGGTTCGCAGTGGCGCCCGCGGCGCCGATTTGGCAGAATGGGCCCCTGGAAGCAACGGTCCGCGCCGGTCCCGGCCCAGCCCGGGATCCCACCGAGGATGGAGCCATGTCGAAGTCGCCGATTCCCTGCCTGTCGCCCGGCCCGCGCGCGGGTGCGCGCCCGGCGCTCCTGATCCCGCTGCTCCTGCTGCTGGCCGTCCTGGCGGCGCTCGCGCCCCGCCCGGCGGCCGCCCGCGGCGACGCCCGCGACTGGAACCGCGGCGGCGACACGCTCGCCGGCGCCGTCGGCCTGCACATCGGCAAGATCGGCGGCACGGGCCTGGCGTTCCGGCTGCCGGTCGAGTGGTTCCTCTACGCGCAGGTGGCCGGCGGCATCTGGCACAGCGGCGACGACCAGCGCCACAACCTCGGGCTGCAGCTGCAGTATCTGCTGCGCCAGGATTCGCGGCTGCGCCTGTTCACCGCCATCGGCACCGCGTTCTACTACCGACGGGAGCAGATCGGCAGCGGCCCCGGCGGCGGCGTCCATTCCGCCGACACCGACTGGAACTACGGCGCCGGCGTCGGCATCGAGGTGCTGCAGGGCCCGCGCTGGGCCTGGCTGCTCGAGTTCGACTTCGTGCACGAGGAGCGCACCGGCGACACGACGGTCTCGCCGCAGGCCGGCGTCTCGTACTACTGGTGAGCGCGCCGGCGCAGGACGCACCCGGCGCCGCCGCAGGGCGGGCCGACGCCGCGCGCGCGCGGCGCGCCTGGTGCCAGTACGACTGGGCCAACTCCGCGTTCGCCACCACCGTCATGGCGGCGTTGTTCCCGCCTTTCTTTCGCGAGACGGCGATCGCCGCCGGCCGCGGCGAGGCGACGGCCACCGCTCTGTGGGGCTACGTCACGGCCGGGAGCCTGCTGCTGACGGCGTTGGCCTCGCCGCCACTGGGGGCGCTGGCGGACGCGCGCGGCGACCGCAAGCGCCGGCTGGCCTGGCTGGCGGGCGGCGGCGCCACGCTGACGATGGCGATGGCGCTGCTGGGCGGCGACCAGTGGGTCGCTGCGGCGCTGCTGTTCACGGCGGCCAGCCTGGCCTTCTCGCTGTCGATCGTCTGCTACGAGGCGTTGCTGCCGCATCTGGCGACGGGTCCGGAACTGGACGCGCTGTCGGCCCGCGCCTATGGACTGGGCTACGCCGGCGGCGGCCTGTTGCTGGTGGTCAACCTGGCCTGGGTGCTCAAGCCCGCCTGGTTCGGCCTCGAAGGCGCCGGACAGGCGGTGCGCCTGTCCTTCGTCAGCGTCGGGTTGTGGTGGGCGCTGTTCACCCTGCCGCTGCTGCGGCACGTGCCGGAGCCGCCCGCCTCCGGCGAACCGGCCGGGATCACGGCGGCGTTGCGGCGCCTGCGGGCCACGTTCGGCGAGATCCGGCGTCACCGCGACCTGAGCCTGCTCCTGGGCGCCTACTGGGTCTACAACGACGGCATCGGCACGATCGTCAAGATGGCCACCGCCTTCGGCGCCGAACACGGCATCGCGCTGAGCCACCTGGTCGGGGCGCTGGTCGTGACGCAGGCCGTCGGCATCCCGTGCTCGTACGTGTTCGCCGCGGGGGCGCGGCGCGCCGGGGCGAAGCCGCTGGTGCTGGGCGCCCTGGTCGGCTACACGCTGATCGCCGTCGGCGCCCTGTTCCTGCGCACGGCGACCCATTTCTACCTGCTGGCGGCGGCGGTCGGCGTCGTGCAGGGGGGAGCGCAGGCGCTCAGCCGCTCGCTGTTCGCGTCGATGGTGCCCCGGCACCGCGCCGCCGAGTTCTTCGGCTTCTTCGGGGCCAGCGGGCGGCTGGCCGGGGTGGTCGGGCCGCTGGTGTTCGGGCTGACGGCCCAGGCGGCCGGGACCAGCCGCGTCGGGGTCGCGTCGCTGGTCGTGTTCTTCGTGGTCGGGGGCTGGCTGCTGTGGCGCGTGGACCCCGCAGCGGGGGTGGCCGCGGCGCGCCGGGCCGAGGCGGAGGCGGCGGGCGCCGTCGAATGACCCGGCGCGAGCCGCTGGTCGCCAAGGCGCTGCCGCTGATGTAAGCTGGCAAAGGGCGCCGCCGCATCGCCGGCGCC
This sequence comes from bacterium, assembly GCA_016873405.1. The sequence goes on along the minus strand of VGXH01000182.1, from coordinate 1,120 downwards.
GGAACGCGAGAGAGGTGTGAGCATGCCCAGTACGCGGCCCGTGTTCTCGAAGGATCCGCTGTACCAATTGCTGCGCGAGGACGACATCAAGGGTTTCAACGCGAGGCGCGATGCCGGCAGTCCCTGCGACCTGCGCGGGGTCGATCTGCGCGGCGCCGACCTGCGCGGTCTGAACGCCGATGGCCTGGACCTGCGCGACGCCTACCTGCGCGAGGCGGACCTGCGCGGGATCGACTTCACGCACACGCGCCTGGAAGGCGCCAGCGTGCGCAACGCGCGGATCTCCGGGGTCGTGTTCCCGGCCGAACTGACGGCGGAGGAGATCCGGCTGTCGGTCGACTTCGGCACGCGGATGCGCTACAACCCGCTGCTGCGCGGGCGCTGACGCGGCCGCAAGGGTTGCCGATGGGAGAACGACTCGCCGACATCCTGGGCCAGACCTGGCTCGTGACGGCGCAGATGGCCCCGTGGCTGCTGCTGGGTTTCGCCGTCGCGGGATTCCTGTCGACGGTCGTGGCGGCGACCTGGCTCGAACGTCACCTCGGCGGCCGCGGCCTGCGGCCGGTGGTCACGGCGGCCGCCTTCGGCGTGCCGCTGCCGCTGTGCTCCTGCGGGGTGATCCCGGTCGCCGCCTCGCTGCGGGCCAACGGCGCCAGCCGCCCGGCCACCGTGGCGTTCCTGCTGTCGACGCCGCAGACCGGCGTCGATTCGATCCTGGTGACCTGGTCCCTGCTGGGGCCCCTCCTCGCGGTGCTGCGTCCGGTCATCGCCCTGGTGACCGGCCTGGTGGGCGGCGGGCTCGTGCGGGTCCTGGTTCCCGAGGAGCCGCGCGCCGCGCCGGCCTTTCCGCTGGCGCCGACGCCGTCGTCGGGGGCCGCCGGCGGCGTCGGCCCCCGCCTGGCTGCGGCGCTCCGCTACGGGCTGGTTACGCTGCCGGCGGACCTCGCGCGACCGCTGCTGGCGGGGCTGCTGCTGGCGGGATTGATCGGCGCGCTCGCGCCGGCCGACCTGGCCGCGCGCTACGTGGAACCGGGCCCGTGGTCGATCCTGTTCATGATGCTCGTCGGCATTCCGCTGTACGTCTGCGCCACGGCCAGCGTGCCGCTCGCGGTCGGCTTCA
>VGXH01000181.1 GCA_016873405.1 bacterium | reverse complement strand
TCGGCCCGGAACGCCTCCAGCTCGGCGCCGGTGAAGGTCGCCAGCCCGGCTTCGCGCAGGCGACGCGCCTCGACCAGGTCGCCCTTGCGGATCGCCAGGACCATCGCCTGCTCGACCCACTGCCGCAGGCGGCGGCGCACCGTGTTGGTGCCATGTCCGTCGCGCGCCAGGGCCAGCGCCTTGTCCAGGTCGGCGCGGGCGGCCCCCGGCTGTCCGGCCAGCAGGCGCAGCTCGCCGGCGCGCCGCCACAGGTCCAGCCGCGAGGACGGCGTGACGCCGGGCGTCGAGGCGATCTGTGCGTAGGCAGCCGCGTCGCCCTGCTCGGCGGTCCGGCGGCCGCCCACCCACATCGCCTGCAGGTCCGCGTCGGCCGGCGCCTGCGGATGCCGGCGGAAGTGGTCGGCGAGCTCCGCCTTCGGCAACACGGCGGCGCCGAGCGCGGCGCGCCACGCCTCCGGCAGGCCCGAGGCCGCCAGGTCCAGGGGCTTGACCCCGGCGCCGCGCCCGACGCCGGCGAACCAGGCCCGCCAGGCCTCGTTCACCTGCGGCGGCGCCACGGGCGTGTGGCCGCGTTCGCGGCTGTAGGCGACCCAGTGCGCCCAGGCATGGCCGGCATCGAACGACGGCAGCGGCAGCGCCTCGGGCCAGACGGTGGTCGTCTCGGCCGGCTCGCCGGCGCCGCCACGGGCCAGCCGGCGCGCGCGCAGCGACCAGACGAAGTTCTCGCGCGGTTCCAGGCCGGGCCCGCTCCGGCGCGCCAGCGCCTCGGCCTCAGCGCGCGCTGCGGCGCGGTCGCCGGCCGCCAGCAGGTGGAAGAACCGGCGGGCGCCGATCTCGCCGCCGAGGATCTCCGGGCCCGCGCCGGCCGGCGGCAGCACGGCCGGGTCGGCGAAGGCCGCGACGGCGGCGTGCAGGCGCTCGAGCGCCGGGACCTCGCCGCCGGGCGCGCGGGCGGCCAGCCAGCGGCGCGCCAGGTCCGCGCCCGGTGGCGCGGGCAGGCGGGGGTCCAGGCAGCGGAGCGCGGCCCGCACCCAGGCCGTGTCCGGCGTGGCCGGCGCGAGCAGGCCGGCCGGGTAGCCGTCATCGGTGGGTGTCGCCGCGGCGCCGCCCACCTGGAAGTCCTCGAGCCACGGATCGTAGAGAGGCCCCGCGCCCGCGCGCGCCGCCGCCAGCAGGAGCAGGGACAGGACCGTCAGCGCGCGCGCTCTGTTCGCCATCATCAATGCGCCAGCACCACCTTGCGCGCGGACGCCGGGCCCGCGCCGGAAAGACGGAGGATGTAGGACCCGGAGGGCAGGCGCCGCCCGCGGTCGTCGCGCCCGTCCCAGGTGACGAATGAGGTTCCCGGCGCCAGGTCGCGGGCATGCACGCGCCGGCCGCGAAGGTCGTGCACCTCCAGCCGCGCCGCCGCCCCCGGCGGGAGCGCCACGGTCAGGCGCACCTCCCCGGTCGCGGGGTTGGGCCAGGGTTCCCCCAGCGGCCCGGCGACGGCCTGGTCGCCAACGTACACGGTCACGGGCCCCAGCGCGAGCAGGCCCCAGGCCGCCGGCCCGATCACCCGCACCTCGTGGCGCGTGCGGGCATCGCCGGGCAGCAGTGCGCGCAGGCGCGCGGCGGGCACCGGCGCGCCTTCGGTTGTCAGCACCTGCACCCAGGTGCTGTCCGGGGGCACGCGCGCCTGCACGGTCAGCGTTGCCGGCGCCGCGGAGCCGGGCCAGTTCCAGGCCAGCGCCTCACCCCACGCCAGCGCGGGCGGAGGCAGCGCCCCCAGCGCCCGGAGGTCCGCCACCAGCCAGCCGCGGCCGCGCCACAGCGCGTTGGCCGCCAGCTCCAGCCGCAGGCGCCACGGTCCGGCGCCCGATTCCGCGCCCGGCAGCGGGACGACATCGCTGCGCCAGACCGGCCTCAGGCCCGGGTCCAGCTCTCCCGGCTCGCGCCCGAAGGACCCGCGGCCGCGCAGAGCGCTGCCCGAGCTGCCGTCCACGCGCGCCGGCCAGCCGCCGAGCGGCGCGGCCGCGACCTCGCGCCCGTCCGGCGCGACCCAGCTGGCTGTGGCGCCGTCCATCGGCACGCCGCCGGGCAGCGTCTCGACATCGACCCAGTGGAGCAGGCGCACGCACGCCACGCCGGGGCCCAGCGGGCCGCTGGTCAGGCGCGCGCGCCCGCCGTTGGTGTAGCTGACGGCGGGCCAGGCGGCGGGATCGGCGGCCTCGCCCGTGCAGGCCAGCACCGGCAGGCCGTCGGCCGCCGGCGAATCGGCGCCGCTCCAGCGTCGCCAGGCGGTGCCCGGTCCTGAGGGCTGCTCGGCAAGCCACGTGCCGGGCCAGGCGGCGGCGAAGTCCAGGGTCCCGTCGGCGGCCGACCAGACCCAGTCACGCTCCGCGACGGTGTCGGCGACGCCGGGGCCGGCCAGCGTGTAGCGGAAGCGCGTGGTGGCGCCGGACGGCAGGCCCGGGTCGGTGACGAAGCGGACCGCCGTCACCGGCCGCCAGCGGCCGTCGAGGCCCGGCGCGAGCGACACCTCCCGCGGTTCGCCGCCTTCGAGGGCGCCCCAGGCCGGCGCGCCGACCGTCTCCACGCGCAGCGACAGCGAGGCGGGCTGGACCCCGCCCGCGCCGGCGGCGAACGCCAGTTCGCCCGTCACGCCGCTCCACGCCGCCTCGAAGCGCAGCCAGGTCGCCGCCGCGCTGGCGGTGCGGTGCGCGACGAAGCCGTCGCCGGCCGCGATGCCGGTGAGCGACACGCCCGACGGGCCGCCGTAGCCGTCGCTGGCCGGGACGGTCGCCGGCGTCAGCGCCGTCACGCCGCCGGCGCCCGGAAACAGGTCGCCCGCGGAGCCGCTGTCCTCGCCGCGCCGCAGGCCGTCGTCGCCGTCGGCCTCGACCAGCCGGGCCCGCAGGTGCCAGCGCCCGGGGCCGTCCTCGGCCCAGCCGCCTTCGGGCACGCCCTCGTCGACGTGCAGCGCGACCAGGCCCGCAGCCGGCAGCGCGGCATCGAACGGCGCGGCGCTGGCCGGGTCACGCGCCTCCAGCAGGAGGAACTCCGGCCCGCTCCCGTCCGCGGTCCACACCCGGTGCGCGTGTCCGGCGACGATGGTCGGCGGGCGCAGCGTGTCGCCGCCGGCGGGGCTGTCCGTGATGGTCGCCACGTCGCACCAGCCCAGGAGCGCGCGCGAATACGCGTCCGGCAGCGACGGCCGCCAGCCCCCGCCGGTGCCCAGCGCGCCCGCCGCCATCAGGCTGAAGACGCCCAGACCGCCCGCGCCGGCGATGTCGCCGGCCCCCGCCGCAGGCGGCAGCAGCGGGTCGTAGCGGTCCTCCAGACCCAGCAGGTGCGCGGTCTCGTGGGCCCAGATGCCGGGACCGCTGTGCAGGCTGGCCACGGCGTAGGCGCCGGCGTTCGTGCCGCGCGACGTCACCGGGTCGTCGAGGTAGTACTGCAGCGCCTGCACCAGCCCGCCCTCGGGATCGTTCTCCTGCCCGATTTCCGCGTGCAGCAGCAGCACGCCGTCCACCCAGCCGTCGTCGTCGCCGCTCCGCGGCAGCCCGTCGGGGCCGTCGAGGTCGGCCAGGCCCAGGTCGAACCCGGCGGCGGCCACGGCCGCCAGCGCCTCGCGCGCCAGGCGCCGCGAGCGCGAGAATCCGTTCAGACCAAGATCCGAGTAGTCGCGCGCGCTTCCGGGCAGGCGGACCAGCGGCGCGAGCACCGGCACCAGCTCGCAGCGCGAGGCCGAGGCCACCGCGAAGTAGCGGCGCAGCGACTGGCCGGAGTCGGCGCCCAGGCGCGGCGCCAGCGAGGCCGGATCCCAGCCGGCGGGCAGGCGGCGGTCGGCGAAGTCGACGGGGATCACCAGCAGGCCGAAGCGCGCGGGCGAGACGGCGCGGTCCGGCAGGGTCTTGCCGGCGGCGGCGGCGCGCGCCACGGCGGCCTGGCGCGCCGCCGCCTCCAGGCAGGCGCGGCGCACTTCGGCCCGGCGCGCGGCGCGCCAGGCGGTCAGCGCCGGATCGCAGGCAGGGGCCGACTGCGCCGGCGCCGCGGTTGGCGCGCCGACGGCGAACGCGGTCGCCAGCGCAAGCGCGCGCGCAAGTGAATGAACCCGCGCGCGCGCAGGCGAATGGACACGCGCGCGCGCAGGCGTCAGGTGCGGGCGCTCGGACACGTGATGCCTTCCCGGCCGCGCCTCGTCAGTGGTTGAAATGCCGCCGGCCGGCCAACAGCAGCGTCACGCCCAGCTCGGCGGCACGGCCCGCAACCTCGTCGTCCCGGATCGAGCCCGCCGGCGCCGCCACGGCGCGGATCCCGGCGGCGGCCAGCTTCTCGACGCCGTCCGGGAACGGGAAGAACCCGTCCGAGGCGGCCAGCGCGCCCCGCAGGTCGAGACCCTGCGCGCGCGCCTTGCCGATGGCCAGCTCGACGGAATCGACGCGGCTCATCTGCCCGAAACCGCAGCCGAGCGTGGCGGTTCCATCGACGATGACGATCGCGTTGCTCTTGCCGTGCTTGGCCACCTTCCAGCCCAGGGCCAGTCCCGCCCGCATGGCGGCGTCCGGCTCCGGCCCGGCCGCCAGGCGCCAGTCGGCCAGTTCGGGGAAACTCTCGTCCTCGTCCTGCCTCAGCATGAGGCCGCCCCAGGCGCGCGAGCGGCCGCGCGTGGCGGCGAGGAAGCGCGGCAGGTCCGCCGTGAGCACGCGCACGTTCTTCTTGCGGGTCAGCCGCTCGAGCGCGGCGGGCGCGTACGAGGGCGCCGCGATGATCTCCAGGAAGCGCTCGGCGAGGGTCGCCGCGGCCGCCTCGTCGATCTCCGCGTTGAAGGCGAACACGCCGCCGAAGGCCGAGACCGGATCGCAGCGCAGCGCGAGTTCGAGAGCGGTCGCCGGCGCGCCCACGGCGAAGCCGCACGGGTTGGTGTGCTTGAGGATGGCGCAGCAGGGCTCGCCGAAGTCGGCGGCCAGCTTGAGGCCCGCCACCAGGTCGACCAGGTTGTTGTACGAGAGCTCCTTGCCCCCGTGCAGCGCCAGACCCACGTCGGCCAGCGTGCCGCCGCCGGGCAGGAACATCCGCGCGCCCTGGTGCGGGTTCTCCCCGTAGCGCAGGCGCACGCCGCAGTCCACGCGACCGGTGACGCCCTCCAGCCAGTCCGCGATGGCGTCGTCGTAGCGCTCGGTCAGGCGGAACACCGCCGCGGCCAGGCGCCGGCGCAGCTCCACGGTGGTGGTTCCGCCGTGCGCGTCCAGTTCGGCCAGCACCTCGGCGT
>VGXH01000180.1 GCA_016873405.1 bacterium | reverse complement strand
CGGAGCGCCCCGGCCGGCGCGCGCCGGTCCAGCCAGGCGGCGATGCCGCCGTGGCCGTCCAGCAGGTCGACGCTGCGGCCCTTGGCCTCCAGGTGCGCCGCGATGGCGGCGCTGTCGCCGCCGGGCCGCGGCTCCTCGCCGGCCCCGTAGACGGGAAGCAGGCCCACGGCGTCGGCGCCGGCCAGCGCGTCGGCGAACTCGCGCGCGAAGCGCTCGGTGCGCGAATAGCGGTGCGGCTGGAACAGCACGGCCACCGGCCGGCCGAACCCGCGGGCCACGGCCATCACGGCGCCGATCTCCGTCGGGTGGTGCCCGTAGTCGTCGACGACCAGCACACCGCCGTGCTCGCCGTATTCCTCACAGCGGCGCCCGACCCCCCGGCTGTCCTCCAGGCCGGCGGCGATGCGCGCGAACGGGATCTCCAGCTCCAGGCCGACCGCGACGGCGGCGAGCGCGTTCTGCAGGTTGTGGCGCCCGCGCAGGCGCAGGCGCAACGGGCCCAGTTCGCGACCGAAGGAAGAGACGACGGCCTCCTGGCCCTCGGCGTCCTCGACCACGGTGCCGGGATCGGCGCGTACCTCGGCCTCGCGCGAGAGTCCGTAGGTGATGGTCTTGCGCTCGAGCAGCGGCAGCAGCGCGCGCACGTTCGGGTCGTCGACGCAGACCACGCAGGCGCCGTAGAACGGCACCCGTCGCAGGAATTCGTGGAAGGCCGCGACCAGCGACTCGAGGTCCGGATAGTGGTCGACGTGCTCGAGGTCGATGTTGGTCACCACGGCGACGGTCGGCGTCAGGTGCAGGAAGGTGCCGTCGCTCTCGTCGGCCTCGGCCACCAGGTGCGGCCCGGCGCCCAGCACGGCGCCCGTGCCCACGGCGCGGATCTTGCCGCCGACGATCACCGTCGGGTCCAGGCCGCCGGCGCCCAGCACCGCGGCCACGAGCGTCGTCGTCGTCGTCTTGCCGTGCGAACCGGCCACCGCGACGCCGTGCTTGAGGCGCATCAGTTCGGCCAGCATCTCGGCGCGCCGGATCACCGGCAGCCGCGCGGCCCGCGCCGCGGCGACCTCGCAGTTGGCCTCGGTGACGGCCGACGACCGCACGATCACGTCCGCGCCCTTCACGTTGGCGGCCGCATGCCCGATGTCGATACGGGCGCCGAGCCGCTCGAGCCGGTCGGTCACCGCCGTGCGGTGCAGGTCGCTGCCGCTGACGGTGAAGCCGAGATTCAGCAGCACCTCGGCGATGCCGCTCATGCCGACACCGCCGATGGCCACCAGGTGGATGTGTCGCGTGTTGAAAAACAACGGCTCTACTCCCGGCTGAGGACCGGCTGCGCGCTGCCGGCCGGGTGGCCTGCCAGCGCCAGGACGTCGGCGGCGATGACGGCGGCCGCTTCCGGCCGGCCCAGCGCCCGGGCCGCCGCCGCCATGGCGGCCAGCCGCGGCGGGTCGGCCAGCAGCGCCGACACCAGCGCTTCCAGGCGCGGCCCGTCGCACTCGGCGTCCGCCACCACCACGGCCGCGCCGGCCTGCTCGCAGTCCCGCGCGTTGCGCGTCTGGTGGTCGTCCGTCGCGTGCGGGAACGGCACCAGCACCGCCGGCCGGCCCAGGCAGTGCAGCTCGGCCAGGGTCATCGCCCCGGCGCGGCAGACCACGAGGTCCGCGCGCGCCAGCTGCACGGCCATGTCGTCGATGTACGGCGTCACCGTCACGCGCCCGGCCGGCGCCGCCGCCGTGACGGCCTCGCGCACGGCCGCGAACTCGCGGGGCCCCGTCTGCGCCAGCACGGTCAGGTCGCCTTGCCTGTCCCAGCCGGCGGCCGCCTGCGCCACCGCGCGGTTGAGCGTGGCGGCGCCGCCGCTGCCGCCGAACACCAGCACGTGGCGCGCGGAACCCGGCGCCGCGCCGACCGACGGCGCCTGCCCGGCCGCCGCGGCCATCGCCGCGCGCACCGGATTGCCGGTCGCGACGCAACGGCCGTCCGGAAACCAGCGCGCCGCACCGGCGAAGCCGAGATAGGCGCGCCGCACCCAGCGTCCGACCAGCCGATTGACCGAGCCCGGGATCGCGTTCTGCTCCTGCACCGCGCTGGCGACGCCCAGCAGCCGCGCCGCGGCGATCACCGGCGCGCTGACGTAGCCGCCGGTGCCCAGCACCACGTCCGGGCGCCGGCGCAGCAGGAGAGCCAGGCTGGCCAGCCCGCCCGCGGCGAAGTTTAGCAGAAACCGCAGCCGCGCCACCACGCCCAGCCCACGGAAACCGGACGCCGGCACCGTGGCCAGCGGCCAGCCGGCGCGCGGCACCAGCGTCGACTCGATCCCGCGGCGCGTCCCGACGAAACGGATGTCCGCGTCCGGCGCCAGCCGCCGCAGCTGTTCGGCGACCGCCAGGCCCGGGTAGACGTGGCCGCCGGTGCCGCCACCGGTCAGGACGATGCGGACCGGCCGCGCGCTCACGCCGCCGCGCCGCGTTCCCAGCGGCGGCGGTAGGCCAGGCTCGAGCGGCTGCTGCGGTCGATGCTCAGCAGCATGCCGACCGCGGCCAGGCCGGCCAGCATCGCCGTGCCGCCGAAGCTGACGAACGGCAGCGGCACGCCGATCACCGGGATCAGGCCCAGGACCATCGCCAGGTTGGCCAGGCCGTACACGGCCAGGCTGCCGGTCAGGCCCGCGGCCAGCAGGCGGCCGAAGGCGTCCGGGGCCCGCTGCGCGATGAGCAGCCCGCGCCAGACCACGACCACCAGCAGGATGATCACGCCCAGCGAGCCGACCAGCCCCGTCTCCTCGCCCAGCAGCGAGTAGATGAAGTCGGTGTGCGCCTCGGGCAGGAACGCGTACTTGTTGTGGCTCTGCCCGATGCCCAGCCCGCGCGCGCCGCCGGCGCCCAGGCTGATCAGCGACTGGTCCACCTGGTGCCCGAACGAGCCGCCCTGCAGGCCGCTGGCGACATCGCCGACGCGGCGACCGATCTTGTCGACGATCAGGCACGCCGCCGCCACCAGCACGGGCGACGCCAGCGCCGCCCAGCGCAGCGCGCGGTCGGCGATGCCGGTCACGTACACGAGCAGCGCCGTGACCACCGCGACCACCAGCATGTTGCCGTAGTTCGGCTGCGCCGCCAGCAGGACCAGCAGCAGCAGCGGCCCTGCCGCCAGCGTCCGCAGGAGCGTGCGCCAGGTGACCCGCCCCAGCGCGCGCAGCGCGGCCAGGCGCTCCGCCAGGTACATCACCATGGCCAGCTTGGCCAACTCGACCGGCTGTATGGAGAAGCCCCCGATGGAGAGCCAGCGGTTGATCTCGCGGTTCCCCGCGGCGTCCTGGCGGCCGAGCGCCAGCGTCAGCGCGACGAGCGCGAAGGCGGCCGCCATCGCCGCGCGGTTCAGCCACGGCGTGCGCCAGACGTGGTAGTCCACGCGCGACAGGACCAGCAGCAGCACGGCGCCGAGCCCGATCATCAGCAGGTGCTTGACCACCATGAAATGGCGGCCGAACGCCGTGCTGGCGCCGCTGAGGTCCGAGCTGCCGGCCCCGTAGACGACGAACACGCCCGCGAACAGCAGCAGCCCGACCGACCCGAGCAGCCAGCCGTCCCCGGCCTCGAACGAGCCGATCATCTCCCTCAGCGTGCGGTTCATCGGACCCTCCCTGGTCGCTGGCCGCCGGTTCCGTTCGCGGCGCGACGGCCCCTCAGGGCGGCGTGGCGCCGGCCTTGAGCGCGGCGGCCGCAAACGCGGCCCCTCGCGCCCGGTAGTTCGCGAACATGTCGAAGCTGGCGCAGGCCGGGCTCAGCAGCACGGTCGCGTCGGGCTCGGCCAGGTCGGCGGCCAGCGCCACCGCCCGGTCCATGTCGGCCGCCGTGCTGAGCGGCACGACGCCGGCCAGCGCGCGGCCGATGGCCGGTCCCTCGGCCCCGATCAGCACGACGTGGCGCACGGCGCCCATCACCTCGCGCAACGGCGCGTAGTCCTCGCCCTTGCCGCTGCCGCCGGCGATGAGCACGACCTCGCCCTGGTGGCCTGCCAGTCCCGCGCACACCGCGTGCACGTTGGTGGCCTTGGTGTCGTTGACGAAGCGCACGCCGCCGCGCCGGCCGACCAGTTCGTGGCGATCGGCCAGGCCGGCAAACGTGCGCAGGCCGTCGGCCATCGCCGCCGGCGCCAGGTCCAGGCCCAGGCCCATCGCGACGGCGGCCAGGGCGTTGAGCCGGTTCGTGGGCGACCGCTGCGCCAGCTCGGCCTCCGGCAGCAGCGGCGCCGGCGCCTGTCCCGGCGCGCCGGCCCAGAGCGAACCGTCGCGGAAGAACACGCCCGCCCCGCCCGCCTCGTCGCCGAACCACAGCCGCCGCGCGGCCGTGGGCCAGGCCTGCGCCTCGGGGCAGCGCGTCCAGGTCACGAACAGGCCGCCGGCCGGCAGCAGCCCGGCCAGGCGCTGCTTGGCCGCGTAATAGGCGGCCAGGTCCGGGTAGCGGTCCAGGTGGTCGGGCGCCAGGTTCAGCACCGCGCCCACCAGCGGCCGGAAGGCCTCCACGGTCTCCAGCTGGAACGAACTGACTTCCAGCACCGCGACGTCGCCCGGCTCCAGATCCTCGGCGACCAGGCAGAGCGGACGGCCGACGTTGCCCAGGGCCTCGGCGCGGCGGCCGGCCGCGCGCGCGAGATGGGCCAGCAGCTCGGTCGTCGTCGATTTGCCGTTCGTGCCGGTGATGGCGGCCATCGTCGCGCGGCAGAAGCGCGCGCCCAGTTCCAACTCCCCGATGACGGGCGTCCCGGCCGGCAGCGCCGCCAGACGCTCGTGCGCGCCGGGCACGCCCGGGCTCAGGACCACCAGGTCGGGCGCGGCCCACGCCGGCGCCGGCGCCGCGCCGCCGTCGCGGATCTCGTCGAAGCAGGCGGCGGCCCCGGCGGCCAGCCCTTCCCGCTCCCAGCGCGCGCGCAGCGCCGCGCCGTCGGCGTCGTCCAGGCCCAGCACCCGAGCCCCGTGCCGGCGCAGCAGGGCGCCCGCCGCGCAGCCGCTGCGCGCCAGCCCCAACACCCAGCAGCGCTTGCCTTCCAGCCGCATGCCCCTCCGTCGCCCGTCGCGGCGCCGCGGGCACCGCCCGCGCGGCGGCCCTCGCCCGCTACTGCAGCTTGAGCGTGCTCATGCCCAGCAGCAGCAGCAGGATGCCGACGACCCAGAACCGGACGGTGACCTGCGTCTCCGACCAGCCCAGCAGTTCGAAATGGTGGTGCAGCGGCGCCATGCGGAAGAGCCGCTTGCCGCCGCTGCGCTTGAAGTACGTGACCTGCCCA
>VGXH01000179.1 GCA_016873405.1 bacterium | reverse complement strand
CCCCGGCGATACGATCGTCGTGCGCCGGCCGTCGCTACAGGCCGTACATCTCCTTGATCTCGTCGCGCGACTTGCCCAGGATGCCGTACTTGCGCCCGACCTTCTCGAAGGCGGCCAGTCCGCGCTCGAGGTGCTCGCGCTCGTGCGCGGCCGAGAGCTGCGTGCGGATCCGCGCCTGGCCCTTGGCCACCACCGGGAAGAAGAAGCCCACGACGTAGATGCCCTCGCCGAACAGGTCGCGCGCCACGTCCTGCGCCAGCTTGGCGTTGTAGAGCATCACCGGCACGATCGGGCTGTCGCCGGCCTTGAGGTCCAGCCCGATGCGGGTCAACCCCTCGCGCCAGAAGCGCGTGTTGGCCTCCAGCTTGTCGCGCCGCTCGGTGGAGCCCTGCACGATCTCCATCACCTTCAGGGCGCCCGAGACGATGACCGGCGCCACCGTGTTGGAGAACAGATAGGGACGCGCCCGCTGGCGGCACAGCTCCACCAGCTCGCGCCGGCCGCTGACGCAGCCGCCCGAGGCGCCGCCCAGCGCCTTGCCGAGCGTCGTCGTGATGATGTCGATCTTGCCGACCACGCCGAAGTGCTCGTGGGTGCCGCGACCCGTCCGGCCGATGAAGCCCGACGAGTGCGACTCGTCCACGAAGACCATCGCGTCGTACTTCTCGGCCAGCGCGACGATGCCGTCCAGGGGCGCCAGGTCCCCGTCCATGGAGAAGACGCCGTCGGTGATGATCAGCCGGTAGCGCTTGTCCTGGTGCTCCTGCAGCTTCTCCTCCAGGTGCTCCAGGCTCGCGTGCTTGTAGGTGTCGCGCATGGCCGAGCACAGGCGCATGCCGTCCACGATCGACGCGTGCACCAGACGGTCGGCGATCATCACGTCCTGGTCGTTCAGCACCGCCTCGAAGACGCCGGCGTTGGCGTCCAGGCACGAGGGGAACAGCAGCGTGTCCTCGGTGCCGAGGAACTCGGTCAGCCGCCCCTCGAGCTCGCGGTGGATGTCCTGCGTGCCGCAGATGAAGCGGACCGACGACAGGCCGTAGCCGCGATGATCCAGGCCGGCGTGCGCCGCCGCCACCACCTCCGGGTGGCTGGACAGGCCCAGGTAGTTGTTGGCGCAGAAATTGATGACCCGGCGGCCGTCGGCGCCGGCCGGGAACTCCACCTCGATCGCCGCCGCCTGCGGGCTGCGGATGTAGCGCTCTTCCTTGAACAGGCCCGCCCCGCGGATTCCGTCCAGTTCCGAACGGTAGGTCGCCCGCGCCCGGTCCGAGTAAGCCATGTCGTCCTCCCCTGGACGTTCAGTTGCCCTTGCGGAACCGTTCCACCAGCGCCGCGATGCTCTCCACCGTGTCGAAGGCCTCCGGACTCGCGTCGCGGTCCGGGATGCTGATCTGGTACTTCTTCTCCAGGAACCGCTTCAGCGACACCATCGAGAAGGAGTCGACGATGCCCCCGCTGATCAGTTGGGTCGTCGTCGTGACGTCGTCGGCATCGCCGTCCTCCAGGTATTCGTGGATGACGTAGTCGAGGATGGCCTTCCTGAGCTCGTCCATGTTCCGCCTCCGGGGTTGGCGAGCGCCGCGGCGCCCTCAGTCGTTCATCAGCGTCGACAGGTCGCCGACGGGCTCGTTGAACTCGCGCGCGCGCAGCACGCGCCGGACGATCTTGCCGCTGCGGGTCTTGGGCAGTTCCGCGACGAACTCGATCTCCTGGGGCATGGCGAGCGGCGACAGCTTCTTGCGGATGAAGTTCATGATCTCCAGCTCGAGATCGTCGCTGGCCGGATAGCCCGGCTTGAGCGTGACGAACGCTTTGACCACCTCCATGTTCACGGGATCGGGCTTGGCCACGGCCGCCGATTCGGCCACGGCCGCGTGCTCGAGCAGCGCCGACTCGATCTCGAAGGGGCCGACCAGGTGGCCGCCGGTGTTGATCACGTCGTCGTCGCGCCCGACGAACCAGTAGTAGCCGTCGCTGTCGATGCTCGCGCGGTCGCCGCAGATGTACCAGCCGCCGACGAACTTGCTGGCGTAGCCGGCGGGATTCTTCCAGTAGCCGCGGATCTGCGACGGCCAGCCCGGCTTCAGCGCGATGAGACCGACCCGGCCCTGCGGCAGCGGCTCGCCGGTGACGGGATCGACGACGGACGCCGTGATTCCCGGGAAGGGCTTGCCCATCGAGCCCGGCTTGACCTTCATCCCCGGCCAGTTCGTGATCACCATGCAGCCGGTCTCCGTCTGCCAGTAGGTGTCGTGGAAAGGCTTGCCGAACGCCTCCTGCGACCACACCACGGCTTCGGCGTTCAGCGGCTCGCCGACGCTGCACAGGTGCCGCAGGCAGGACAGGTCGCGCGCCCGCACCAGGTCGGCGCCGTCGCGCATGAGCAGGCGGATGGCCGTCGGCGCCGAATACCACACCGTGATCCGCTGGCGCTCGATGAACTCGTACCACTTCTCGCTGTTGAAACCGGCGTCGAGGACCGCTTGCGTGACGCCGTTGGCCCAGGGCCCGATGATGCCGTAGCTCGTGCCCGTGACCCAGCCCGGGTCGGCATTGCACCAGTAGATGTCGTCGGAGCGCAGGTCGAGCACCCACTTGGCCGTGATGTACTGCGCGATCAGCGAGTAGTGCACGTGCTGGGCGCCCTTGGGCTGGCCGGTGGTTCCCGAGGTGTAGTGCAGCACCGACGGGGTCTCGGCGGTCGTGGCGGCGACGGTGAAGTCCTCGCGGCGCGGCAGCGCCTCCAGCGCCAGCGCCGCCTCGCCGGGCTGCACCTCGTCCTCGGCGGCGTCGACCACGATCACCAACCGCAGGTCGGGCAGCCGCTCGCGCAGCCGGCGCACCTTCTTGACGTGCTTCTTCTGCGTGATGATCGCGGCGGTGCCCGCGTTGTCCAGGCGCGTCCAGAGCGAGTCCTCGCCGAAGGCCGAGAACAGCGGCTGCACGATGCCGCCCATCTTCAGGACGCCCAGGAATCCCAGGTACAGCTCCGGCACGCGGTCCATGAACAGGCAGATGCGCTCGCCGGCGCCGAGTCCGCGGTCCTGGAGCCACGCCGCCAGCGTGTTCGACAACAGGCGCAGGTCGTCGAAGGTGTAGGTCCGCCGCTCGCCGCGGTGGTCCTCCCACAGGAGCGCGGGCTTGGCCGCCAGGCCCAGCCGGCAGATCCGGTCGCTGCAATGCCAGCCGATGTTCAAGGGCCCGCCCGGCTCGTAGCCCAGCTCGCGTTCGACGGATTCCCACGTGAATCCCTGCCGACAGGCGTCGTAGTCGCGTCTGTGGTCCATCGTCACTCCTCGGTCAGCTGCCTGGTTTCACTCTCGGTCCGGGATCCGGTGCCGCGGCTCGGGGCTCGCCCTCGAGCACCGCGCCGGCGACCGCATGCTCCCGGCCGCCGCCGACGGACAGCCAGATGCGCGATGCGCCCAACGCGGCCGCGGCGGCTGCCGCCCGGCCGGTCAGGCGCACGGCCTGCGAACCCGGGGCGTCCGTGTCGATCTCGATGTCCTGCCAGTACAGGCCCTGCCCGCGGACGCCGCCGAGGGCCTTGACCACGGCCTCTTTCGCGGCGAAGCACCCGGCCAGGGCCCGGGCGCTCTCGGGCCGGGCCCCGCACCGCGCCAGCTCGGCCGCCGTGAAGATCGCCGCCAGGACCTCGTCGTCGGGGCGTTCGAGCCGCTCCGCGATCCGCCGGGTGCGCAGCACGTCGATGCCGATGCCGAGGATCAGTGCCGCCCCTTCCGCGCGCGGGATCCTATCGGAACGCCTGTTAATTGTCCAACGTTTCCTGCCTTCGTCCGCCCGCGCCGAGGCGACGCCCGACGCCGTGGCGCCGGGTGTCCGGCGGACAGCACCCTGCCGGCCGCGACGCTCAGAGCAGGCCGTGCCGCCGCCCGACCCGGCCGAAGGCCGCGACGCAGTGGTCGATCTGCGCGTCCGTGTGCGCGGCCGAGGCCTGCAGCCGGATGCGGGCCTGCCCCCGCGGAACGACCGGGAACCCGAAGCCGATGCAGTAGATGCCCTCGGCCAGGAGGTCGGCGGCCATCGACTGGGCCAGCCGGGCGTCGTCCGGCCGTCCGCGGAAATGCACGGGGATGATCGCGTGCTGACCCTCGTCGACGTCCAGGCCCAGCCCGCGCAGACCGGCGCGCAGGCGCTCCTGGTTGCGCGCCAGGCGGGCCAGCGGACCGGGGTCGCTGCGCAGGATGTCGAGCACCTCCAGCGCGGCGCCGCAGACGACCGGGGGCAGCGAGTTGCTGAACAGGTAGGGCCGGCTCTTCTGGCGCAGCCATTCGACGATCTCGCGGCGGCCGCTGATGCAGCCGCCCAGCGCGCCGCCGAGCGCCTTGCCCAGGGTCGTCGAGATGATGTCGACCCGTCCCTGGACGCCGAAGTGCTCCGGCGTGCCGCGCCCGGTCGGGCCGACGAAGCCGGTGGCGTGGCTGTCGTCGACCATCACCAGGCTGTCGTGACGCTCGGCCAGATCGCAGATCTCCGGCAGGCGCGCCAGCACGCCGTCCATCGAGAACACGCCGTCGGTCACGATGAGGCGGAACTCGGCGTCCTCCGCCTGCGCCAGCTGCGCCCGCAGGTGGTCGAGGTCCGCGTGGTTGTAGATGTGCCGCTCGGCCTTCGCCAGCCGCACGCCGTCGATGATCGACGCGTGGTTGAGCTGGTCGGTGAAGATGGCGCAGTTGCGGTCCAGCAGCGGCTCGAAGACGCCGCCGTTCGCGTCGAAGCAGGCGGCGTAGAGGATGGTGTCGTCGGTGCCCAGGAACCCGCTGAGTTCCGCCTCGAGCCGCTGGTGCAGTTCGGTCGTGCCGCAGATGAAGCGCACCGAGCTGAGGCCGTAGCCCCACTCGGCCAAGGTGCGCCGCGCCGCCTCGACGACGCGCGGATCCGAGGCGAGACCCAGGTAGTTGTTCGCGCAGAAGTTGACGACGGCCCGGCCGCCGACGCGGATCTCCGCGCCCTGCGGGCCCTGGAGGACGCGCTCTTCCTTGTAGAGCCCCTGTTCGCGGACGGCGGCCAGTTCGCGCCGCAGAGTCTCGCCGAATCGGCTGTACATGGAGTGGGAACTCCCGGCTTCGCGTCCGGCACGGGTTTCGGCCCGCCGCGGGCCGGACGCGCTCCGCGGCGGGCCGTCTTGGTCGCGCCGGATCGATGCCGGCGCGAACGGGCTCGGATCAGGCGCGATACCGCTTCGCCATGTCCTCGAGAGTCACGTGCGGGACCTTGTCGGCCCAGCCGGCCTGGCCGAAGGCGATCATGCGGTCCCTGACGACCTGG
>VGXH01000178.1 GCA_016873405.1 bacterium | reverse complement strand
CCCACCGTGACGCCGGCAGGCGCCGCCTCGAGCGCCAGCACGCGGACCCCGCCGCCAGGCGGCGCCATCATAGGGCATGCCGACACCGTCGCCCACCCTGCGCGCCCGTTGCGTCCGCGGGCGGATCGCATGCGCCCTTGCGCGGCACGACGGTTGCAACCCCGCGAGAGCGGTGGCGGGCGCGCGGCAGCGCGGGAAACCACGGGGAACGATCGGGAACAACCGGCCACGCCCCCCGCGCAGGGGCGGGCCGGTCGGCGTGCGAAGACGGGAACGGCGATGCCCAGACCGAGGCAAACCGCACTGCAGCGCTATGTGGCCCGCCGCGGCGGGGCTCCGGCGACCCCGGCGCGGGCCGGATTCCGGCACTGGCGCTGGATCCGCCTGGGCGCGCTGGCGGCGACGCTGGCGCTCACCTGGCTCACCGTGGGCCGGTCGCGCGAGGCGACGCCGGTCAAGCTGACCTACGAACTGGACCTGGCCGAGGCGGCGGACGGTCGGCTGGTGATCACGCTCGTGTGCGAAGGCGACCTGCCCGACCGGCTGGACCTGGCGCTGCCGCCGGGCGTGCTCGGCGGGCCGCGGGGCGGCGTGCGCGCGGGCGATCCGGTCGCCCACGAGCTGTCACCGGACGGCCGTCAACTGCGGCCGCTGCGCGTGCAGGTCTCGCCCGACGGCTGGTGCCTGGAAACGCGCGGCAGCCGCCGCGCCGGCCTCGTCTACAGCCTGGACCTTCGGCGCACCCCGGGCCGCGAGCAGGACGTGCGGCGTCACATCTCGACGCCGGTGGCCGGCGGCGTGCGCGCGGCAGGGTTCGAGATCTTCCTGGAACCGCTGGGCGTGCCGGTCGCAGGCCTGGTCCTGCTGGTGCACAACCCGGCCCGCCTGCCGCTGCTGGTGCCGTGGCCGGCGCTGGTCCGCGAAGGCGGGCCTGTCGCGACCGCCGGCAGGGTCGCCGACCCGGGCCGCGCCAGCCTCGGCTTCGGGCAGGGTTTCCGCCCGGCGGCAGGACTGCCGGTCCCGGCCGCCGGCGAGGTGCCCGCGGCCGTGGCCCCGGTGCCGGCCAACCTGGTCTACCGGCCGCGCGACCTGGCGGACCTGAACAACGCGCTGCTGGTCTGCGGGGACATCCGCACGCTCGCGGCGCAGGCCGGGGACTGCGTGGTGCAGTTGGCGACCGATCGCCAGTGGCTGTTCGCCGACGAGGCCGCGCTGGACCTGGTGCGCCGCATCGCCCGCACCGAGATGGCCTTCTTCGGCTCGGCGCCCTCGGACCAGATCACCGTGCTGCTGTCGGCCAACGTTTTCACCGGCGACGAGCGCTTCGATGTCTACGGCGTGCATACCGGCAGCTCGGTGCTGGTCATGTTGGATCGCGAGACCACCTGGGGCCTGCTCGAGGATCAGGCGTCCAGCGTGATCGCGCACGAGATGTTCCACGGCTGGCTGGGCGAGGCCGTCCGCCAGACCGAGCCGTCGATGCTCTGGTTCACCGAGGGCGCCACCACCTGGTATGCGGCGCGCATGCTGACCGCCGCCGGCATCTGGCGCCCGGACCACGCGCGGGGGGTGCTGGGGGCGCGCCTGGACCGCGACTACGCGAACAACAGCCTGCTCGGGCGCCTGTCGGTCGCCGACGCGGCCGCCGAGGTCATGGCCGGCGGCGAGCAGGTGCGCTACGGCTACGCGGGCGCCGTCACCGCCTGCGTGGCCCTGGACGAGATGCTGGCGCGCGCCAGCGGCCGGACGCGTCCCTTGGACGATGTCCTGCGGCGGCTGTACCGCGAGCACCGCGGCCAGTCGCTGACGCGCGAACGCCTGGAAGCCGTGATCGAGGCCTCGACCGGCGTGCGCTGCGGCGCCTGGCTGGACACCTACGTCTACGGCAAAACCGCCTTGCCGCCGCCGGGGAGCCTGCTGTAGATTGCCGACGGACGGCGAAGCGACAGGATGCCCCCGCCGGCGTCCTGTCGCTTCTTTCGCTGCCGGGCCGGCGCCGCCGGGCCCGCCCCTCCCCGCTTGCGACCCGGGAGACCTGACGTGCAGACGCCGAGCGGCAAGACCTTCGCGCGGACGCTGGTGACCAGCGCGCTGCCCTACGCGAACGGCGACATCCACCTGGGCCACCTGGCGGGAGCCTACCTGCCGGCGGACATCTTCGTGCGCTATCTGCGGCTGCGCGGCGAGCCGGTCCTCTACATCTGCGGGACCGACGAGTACGGCGTGCCGATCACGCTCGCGGCCGAGAAGCAGGGCATCACGCCCAAGCAGCTGGTCGATGCCAACCACGCCTCGATCCGCGACTCGTTCGCCGCCTTCGGCATCTCGTTCGACAACTTCAGCCAGACCAGCCGCCCGGTCCACACCGAGACCAGCCAGGAGTTCTTCCTGGATCTGCACCGGCAGGGCCTGCTGGTCCGGAAGACGACCAAGCAGTTCTACAGCCCCAGCCAGCAGCGCTTCCTGGCCGACCGCTACATCGAGGGCACGTGCCCCAAGTGCGGCTCGAACGGCGCGCGCGGCGACCAGTGCGAGGCCTGCGGCACCAGCCTGGACCCGACGCAGCTGATCGAGCCGCGCAACGTGCTGGACAATTCGCCGCTGGAGCTGCGCGACACCACGCACTGGTTCCTGCCGCTCGGCCGCTTCCAGGAGCGGCTGCAGGCGTGGCTGGACGGGCACCCGGAATGGAAGGACAACGTGCGTCAGTACTGCCGCGGCTGGTTCGCCGACGGCCTGGACGACCGTGCCGTCACGCGCGACCTGGGCTGGGGCGTGCCGGTGCCGCTGCCGGACCACGAGGGCAAGGTCTTCTACGTCTGGTTCGAGGCGCCCATCGGCTACGTCTCCGCCACGCGCGAATGGGCCGCCGCGCAGGGCGACGCCGCCCTCTGGCGGACCTGGTGGCAGGACTCCTCCACGCGCCTGGTGCACTTCATCGGCAAGGACAACATCTTCTTCCACGCGCTGATGTTCCCGGCGATGCTGATGGTGCACAGTCAGGACTGGGTGCTGCCGGACGACGTGCCGGCCAACGAGTTCCTCAACCTCGAGGGCCGCAAGCTGTCGACGAGCCGCGGCTTCGCGGTCTGGCTGCCGGAATACCTGCAATCGTTCCGGCCGGACCCGCTGCGCTACACGCTGGCGCGCAACCTGCCCGAGACGCGCGACATGAACTTCACCTGGGAGGGCTTCCAGGCGCGCAACAACAACGAGCTCGGGAACAACTTCGGCAACCTGATCAACCGCGTCCTGACCTTCATCCACAAGTACTTCGAGGGCCGCGTGCCGCAGTGGTCCGAGGCGGCGTTGACCGACCTGGACCGCCAGGCGCTGCAGGAGGTCGAAGCGGATCTGGCGGCCTGGGCCGCCGCGCTCGAGAAGTTCGAGATCAAGAACGCGCTGGAGGCCGCCTTCCACGCCGGCCAGGTCGGCAACCGCTACTTCGACGAGTCGGCGCCGTTCCGCACGCGCAAGGACGACCTGCCGCGCTGCGAGCAGAGCCTGGGCGTGGCCGTGCAGATCATCCGCCACCTGGCGGTGATGCTGGCGCCGGTGGTGCCGTTCGCGATGGAGAAGGTGTGGGCCTGGCTGGGCCTGGAGACGCCGCTGTGGCAGGGCGGCTGGGCGGAGACGACAAAGCCGATCCCCGCCGGCCGCGGGCTGGGCCGGCCGGAGATCCTGTTCCCGCGTCTGGAGGACGAGGTGATCGCCCGCGAGGTCGAGCGGCTGCGGAGGCTCATCGCCGACTAGTGTCCGGAGTCGGAAATGCGCGGCTCTTTCGGCGGGTCATCCCGGCGCTCGGCAAGGCGCGACGAAGACAGAGCGAACGGACGGGCGTCGCGGGCCGGCGTTCCGTCCGCCGAGAACCACCCCGCGCCCGAAGGAGAACCGACGATGATCCGCCGCTTCGCGCCCGGCCTGCTGGGCCTGGCCTTCTGCTGCGCCTTCAGCGAGGCGGGCGCCGCCGACGCCGCCCGCCCCAACCCGCTCCTGGAGCCGAGCCCGCTGCCGCTGGGCGCGCCGGCCTTCGACCGCATCACGACGGCCGACTTCGCCCCCGCGTTCGCGGCCGCGATGCGCGCCCACCTGGACGAGCTGGAGGCGATCGCCACCGACCCGGCGGTCCCGACGTTCGACAACACGCTGGTGGCCCTCGAGCGCGCCGGCTGGCAGCTGCGCGGCGTCAGCCTGGTGTTCGGCGCGCTGACCTCGGCCAACACCGATCCGGAGCTGCAGGCGGTGCAGCAGGAGATGGCGCCGCGCCTGGCCGCCCATCGCGACGCGCTCCTGCTGGACGGGCGCCTGTTCGCGCGCGTGGAAGCCGTGCATCAGCGCCGCGACGGGCTGGGTCTGGACGCCGAGTCGGCGCACCTGCTGGAGTACTGGCACCGCGCCTTCGTGCGCGCCGGCGCCCGCCTGCCCGACGCGCAGAAGGAGCAGCTGCGGCGCCTGAACGAGCAGGAGGCGGACCTCAGCACGCGCTTCGCCATCCGCCTGCTCGAGGCCACGAAGCAGGGCGCGCTGGTGGTCGACGACGCCGCGGCGCTGGCCGGCCTGGCCCCGGCCGAGGTCGAGGCCGCCGCCGCGGCCGCCGCCGCGCGCGGCCTGGCGGACCGGTGGCTGCTGACCCTGCGGAACACGACGCAGCAGCCGCGCCTGGCCTCGCTGACGGACCGCGCCACGCGCGAGAGGCTGTTCGCCGCCGCCTGGGACCGCGCCTGCCGCGGCGACAGCAACGACACGCGCGAGCTGGTCACCGGGCTGGCCGGCCTGCGCGCGCGCAAGGCCGCGCTGCTGGGCTACCCCAGCTACGCGGCCTGGGTGCTGGAGGACCAGATGGCGCGCACGCCGGAAGCCGTCGACGCGTTCCTGGCCCGCCTCGCGCCGCCGGCCGTGGCCAACGCCGGCGCCGAGGCCGCGGCGATCGGGCAGTTGATCGACGCTCAGGGCGGCGGCTTCGAGCTGGCGCCCTGGGACTGGGACTTCTACGCCGAGCAGGTGCGCCGCGCGAAGTACGATCTGGACGGCGCGGCCCTGGAGCCCTACTTCGAGCTGAGCCGCGTGCTGCGGGACGGCGTCTTCCACGCCGCGGAGCGGCTCTACGGCCTGGGGCTCCGCGAGCGCCACGACCTGCCCGTCTACCACGAGGACGTGCGCGTCTACGACGTCATCGATCATGACGGCTCGCAGCTGGCCCTGTTCTACACGGACCTCTTCGCGCGGGAAAACAAGAACGGCGGCGCCTGGATGGACAACTTCGTGCTCCAGTCCGGCCTGTTCGGCACGAAGCCCGTCGGGG
>VGXH01000177.1 GCA_016873405.1 bacterium | reverse complement strand
CCCCGCCGGCGGCGCCGTGACCGGGCGCCAGCCGGGCAGCTGGGGGTCATCGACGTAGTTCCACTGCGGCAGGACCAGCCCGGCCGGCTCGGAGGCCGCCACCAGCGCCCGCAGGCGCGCCTGGTCGGCCGGCCCGATGTGCTCGTCCGCGTCCAGGATCAGGGCCCAGCGGCCCGTGCAGGCGGCGAGCGCGGCGTTGCGGGCGGCAGCGAAATCGTCGCACCAAGCAAAAGCCTCCACCCGCGCCCCGTGGGCCGCCGCGACCAGCGGCGAGCCGTCGCCGGAACCCGTGTCGACGACCACGGCCTCGTCCCACAGCTGGCGATGCCCGTCCAGCAGCGCCGGCAGCCGCGCCGCCTCGTCGCGGACGATCACCGCCAGGGTGATCAGCGGCTTCGTGCTCACGGGGCCTCCTCGGGCGCGCCGGGGCGCCGGTCTCTCGGCAAACCTGGGGTCGGCTGCGGCGGCGCGGCGAGCCGCGCCAGCCCGGCCGCCAGCGCGCCGAGTTCCGGCCAGCGCGGAAACTCCGCGGCCAGCCCGGCGGCCAGCGCCTGCGCTTCGGCCAGGCGGCCGGTGCGGGCCAGCGCCACCACTTCCTCGCGCCCGAGCAACGGCTCGTCAACGCCGCAGGCGGCGCGCGCGGCGGCCAGGGTCGCGAAGACGTCGCGCCAGCGCTCGCCGGCCGCCTGCAACCGCGCCAGTTCGAGCCACGCGAAGAGGAACCCGGGATCGTCGCGCGTCGCGGCCCGGAGCAGGGATTCCGCCACCGGCGCCTGCGCCTGTTCGCGCCACAGGCGGGCCAGCAGGAAGCGTCCCCTGGTCACCGGACGCAGGGCGCCGTCGCCCGCTGCCAGCCGTTCGAGGTGCGATTCGGCCTCCGTGGCACGTCCCGCCTCCAGCAGCGCGGTCGCGTGCTCCAGCTGCGCGGCGGGATCGTCCGGCGCTTCCGTCAGCTTCAGCGCCGCGAGCCTCTCGTACGTGGCGCGCCGCCGTCGCGCGACCTCCGGCGACGCGACGTGGCCGTAGTGATGCACCGGCACCGCCAGCTCGCGCAGCGGCAGCCCAGCCGCCGCGCAGTCGGGGAGCACGGACTCGTGGATCCGGCCGCGGAAACGCACGTCGTCCCGGCGGGGGAACAGCCCCACGCGGCGCGAGGCGAAGTAGCCCGCATGCGCGCCCTCCTCCTCCGGATAGCGACCGCGCACCGGGCGCCACTCGAGCCGCGACCGCTCCGCGCAGTAGTTGCGGACCTCCACCAGCCAGGCGCACGGCGGCTCGGCGGCGGCGGCGCGCACGGCGGCGAAGTCGGCGGCGGCGATGCGTTCGTCCGCATCCAGGAGCAGCAGGCGCGCGCCGCGCGCCGCGGCCAGGCCGGTGTTGCGCGCCGCCGCGAAGTCGTCGTCCCAGTCGCGGCTCAGCACCACGGCGCCGCCCGCGCGCGCCAACGCCACCGTGTCGTCGCGCGAGCCGGTGTCCACCACCACCACTTCGTCGCCCAGGCTGCGGTGGTGCGCCAGGAAGGCGGGGAGCGCCGCCGCCTCGTCGCGCACGATCATCACCAGCGAGAGCAGGCGCGTCATGCCGAATCCAACCCCCAGATCGCGAGCGTCAGCGGGCCCGACTGCGCGCGCCCCGCGGCGTCGATCCCGCCCAGCCAGGCGCGGGCGTCCGCGCCCATCGCCGGCGGCGAGCCGCCGGCCGCCGCGACGGCGCCCGCGAGCAGGTCGGGACGGACGACGCGCCAGCAGGCGGACGCCTGCGCGACCGCCCGCGCGCCGCGCGCGCCCAGCTCCGCGGCCAGGTCGTCGCCGCCCGGCGGGATCAGCACGACGTCGGCCAGTTCCTGCGCCCGCGCCACCGCCAGCAGCGGCAGCACGTGACGGGGCGGGCCGTCCCACTCGGCCACGTAGCCGCCGAAATCCGCGCCCTTGCCGCAGAACACCGCCGCCACCGGCCGCCCGTCCGCCACCGCGAGCAGGCCGCGCGTGCCGGGCATGCCGTACAACCGCTCGGCGTCACCGGGCTCGCGCAGCGCGCGCCACCGGTGCGCGTCGTGGAGCGCGGCCACCGCCGCGGCGTCGGCGGTCTCGTACGCCCGCACCGTGAGCGGCGCCTCCGGCGGCGGCAATTCGGCCGGCGTCAGTTCCGCGTGGTGCTCCCAGCCGGCGGGGACGAAACCGCGTCCGGCATAAATTTCCGGCCGGTCGGTCCACAGTGCCGCCAGCGGCACCCCCAGCTCGCCGAGGCGGGTCAGCGCCGCTTCCTGCAGGTGGGCGCTGAGTCCCTGCCCGCGGCAGTCCGGGCGCGTGGCGACGCTGCCGATCATGCCGATCGCCAGCTCGCCGCAACTGGTTGCATGGCGGCGCACTAGGACGGCCAGGCCCGCCGCCAGACGTCCCTCGCGATCACGCGCCCCCAGCATCCAGTCCAGGTTCTCCCGCGCGAGCGCCAGCGGGAAGTCGTCCTCGGCGCGCGTGACGGCGCCCTCTGGCCTGATCTCTGCATTGACCAGCCCAAGGTAATCGGCATGCAGCGCGACGGTCAGGCCGGTGATCTCCATGGCGGCTCCCGGAAACGGACCCTGCGGATCGACACCGGTGCAGACTACGGTCACGCCGAACCGACGGGCAAGCGGCTTTTGGCCGGGGCGCCCGCTCCGGGCGCCGAGGAACGGGTTCGCTGGGCCGGGTGGCACTTCCTCGCGGGGAAGCCGGTCGGAGCGGGCCGAATGGACAGGCCACTGGGCTGGTCACGGAGGAAGAAGGCATGGGACTCAGAGTCAACACTAACGTCGCGTCGCTGAACGCTCAGCGGCATCTGTATGACACCACCGCCAGGTTCCAGAAATCGATGGAGCGCCTGAGCTCCGGCCTGCGGATCAACCGCTCCGGCGACGACGCCGCCGGCCTGGCCATCAGCGAGAGCCTCAAGTCGGACATCCGCGCGCTGCAGCAGGCGTCGCGCAACGCCGCCGACGGCATCTCCCTGGTGCAGACGGCCGAAGGCTCGCTGGACGAGGTCAACAGCATCCTGCTGCGCCTGCGCGAGCTGGCCCAGCAGGCGGCAACGGAGACGCTCGGTGAGGAGGAGCGCGTCTACCTCAACAACGAGTTCCAGGAGCTGCTCGACGAGATCGACCGCATCAGCCTGACCGCCGAGTTCAACGGCATCAAGCTGCTCGACGGCACGGCGCAGACGCTTGAGGTCCAGGTCGGCATCGGCACCGACGCCGCCACCAGCGCGGTCTCGATCGACCTGAACCAGGCGATGAGCGCCTCCGCGCTGGACCTGACGTCCGGCGCGCTGGTCATCACCGGGACCAACGGCGACGCGGCTCGCGCCGCGATCGGGTTGATCACCGCCGCCACCGGCGTCGTCAGCTCGATGCGCGCCAACTTCGGCGCGGCGCAGAACCGATTCGAGACCTCGATCCGCAACATCGGCATGACGGCGGAGAACCTCGCCGCCGCCAACAGCCGCATCCGCGACGTGGACGTGGCGCTGGAGACCTCCAACATGACCAGCCTGCAGATCCTGCAGCAGGCGGGCGTGTCCATCCTGGCGCAGGCGAACATCACCTCGCAGCTGGCGCTGAACCTGCTGCAGGGCTAGCCGACGCGGCGCCCCGGCGCCGAACTGTCCCACCGGCGGCCGTCCGCACCGAGCGGACGGCCGCTTCGCGTCCCCCCGCAAGATATCCCTTAAGCACCCCCTCGCGCCGTCGATACCCCTCCTGTCACGCGAAGATGGCCGTGCGGCGAAAGGACTCGCCGGACGCGCGCGGAGCGGGACGGACATCCGACGCTCCCGCGCCGGCCGAACACGAACCCAGCGTTTTCAAGGAGGAAAACCATGGGCATCCGGATCAACACGAACGTCTCGTCGATCAACACCCGCCGCCACCTGACCAACTCGACCAACGCCTTTCACAAGTCGATGGAGAAGCTGAGCTCCGGCCTGCGCATCAACCGCGCGGGCGACGACGCGGCCGGCCTGGCCATCAGCGAAAACCTAAAGTCGGACATCCGCGCCCTGAACCAGGCCGCCCGCAACGCCGCCGACGGCATCTCGCTGATCCAGACCGCCGAAGGCTCTCTGGACGAGGTCAGCAACATCCTGCTGCGCATGAAGGAACTGGCCGAGCAGTCGCTCAACGGCACCCTGTCGGACACCGACCGCGGCTACCTCAACGCCGAGTACACGGCGCTGACGCAGGAGATCGACCGCATCAGCGACGGCGTCGACTTCAACGGCGTCAAGCTGCTGGACGGCTCGGGCAGCACGTTGGGGATCCAGGTCGGCATCGGCACGGCCTCCAGCGACAGCGTGGCGATCGATCTGGGCGACGACCTCGACACCGTCGGCCTCGGTCTCGCTTCGACCGTGGATTCCGCCAGCAACGCCGCCTCGGCGATGGACGAGATCGACGATGCCATCTCGACGGTCGTAAGCGCCCGCGGCGGCTTCGGCGCCGTGCAGAACCGCCTCGAGAGCTCGATCCGGAACATCAACATGATGTCCGAGAACCTCTCGGCCGCGAACAGCCGCATCCGTGACGTGGACGTCGCCACGGAGACGTCGAACCTGACCTCGAACCAGATCCTGCAGCAGGCCGGCGTAGCCATGCTGGCGCAGGCCAACATGAGCACCAGCCTGGCGATGAACCTGCTCGGCGCGTAGGCCGCGGCCCGGGTCGGCGGCGCTGCGGCGCCGCCCGCCCACCGCGCGCCGACGAGCCGGTGACGATGCGGTCCGGCGGCAGGTTGCCGGGCCGTCAATGGAGAACGGGCACGGACGCCCGTCACGCCAACTCAGGGAGGAAACGGAATGGGTATCCGCATCAACACGAACGTCTCTTCGATCAACACGCGCCGCCACCTGGCGCACTCGACCAGCATGTTCAACAAGTCGATGGAGAAGCTGAGCTCCGGCCTGCGCATCAACCGCGCCGGTGACGACGCGGCCGGCCTGGCCATCAGCGAAGGCTTGAAGTCGGACATCCGGGCCCTGGATCAGGCCGCCCGGAACGCCGCCGACGGCATCTCGCTGATCCAGACGGCGGAAGGATCGCTGGACGAGGTCAGCAACATCCTGCTGCGCATGAAGGAACTGGCCGAGCAGTCGCTCAACGGCACCCTGTCGGACACCGACCGCGGCTACCTGAACGCCGAGTTCAGCGCGCTCAGCTCCGAGATCGACCGCATCAGCGACGGCGTCGACTTCAACAGCGTCAAGCTGCTGGACGGCTCGGGCAGCACCGTCAGCATCCAGGTCGGCATCGGGACTTCCGGCAGCGACAGCGTGCAGATCGACCTGGGCGAC
>VGXH01000176.1 GCA_016873405.1 bacterium | reverse complement strand
CAGAGACCGACGTCGACCGCAAGTACTACAACTACACGTTCGTGGCCAACCAGCGCTCGCTGTGCAACAAGTGCCACGTCAAGGACGCGTTCGACCGCTAGGACGTCGCGCCTGACGGCGATGCCCGGGGCCCCGCGCGAGCGATCGCGCGGGGCCCTTCACTCGCCGGGGTCTGGAATCGCAGGGGCCGTCGTGGTATGATCGAGCGGATGAGGGACACGCGCCCGACCGCCGGGCGCCCGACCGGTTGTCGCCTTACCGCGGTGGATGCATGCCGATGCGCTGTCCGGAGATGACGTGCCGACCGCTGGGCCGCGAGCGGCGGCGGAAGCCCCTGGCGCTGGCCGCGTGGGCCTGCCTGTCGGCGGCCGTCGCACCAGGCCTGGCCGCGGCCTTCCACGACGGGGGCGTCGGCTCCTGCGAGCGCTGCCACGTCATGCACGACGCCGTGCCCGGCCAGGTGGCCTTCGACGGGACGCGTGCCCTGCTGCTGGCCGCTTCCTCGACCGACCTCTGCCTGACCTGCCACGGCGACGGCGGCGTCATGGGCCTGAATCCGCTGAATCCCCCCCGCGAACTCGGCGCCGGGAACTTCGTCTTCCTGCTCGAGGACGACCTCGACGATGCCCCGGCCGCCACGTCGCCGCGGCTGGCGGGCGAGGCGGCCGGCCACAGCATCGTCTCCCCCGCGCTCGGCCTGGCCGCGGACAGCCGCTGGAGCCGCGCCCCCGGCGGCGCCTTCCCGTCCGCCGCGCTCGGCTGCACGAGCTGCCACGACCCGCACGGCAACGCCGGTTTCCGCATGCTGCACGGCGCCGGACCCGTCCAGGGCGGCACCGGGACCTTCATCTACCCCGCCCCCGTCGCGGCGGGCCTGCCGATCACCGACCCCGGCGCGGTCGAGAGCCGCACCTCGCACAGCGCCTACATCGCCGGGATGACCCGCTGGTGCGCGAACTGCCACGGGTTCTACCACGATCACGGATCTGCGCACTTCGAGCACCCCGTCGACGAGATCCTCGACTCCGGGGTGCGTCGCCGCTACGAGAGATATGAAGGGGACGCCTTCCCGTCGAGCGGCGCCGCCGCGACCTCGTACCTGCCGCAGGTCCCCTTCGAGTCCAGCGCGGCCACCGTCACCGGCACTTCCGGCCCCGGCAGCGACGGCCGGCTGCACTGCCTGACCTGCCACCGTGCCCATGCGTCGTCGGCGCCCGCGTCCGGGCGCTGGGACTTCCGCGTCTACCGGTTGGCCGACGACGGCGTCGCTTCGGGGTCGTGGCCGCTGCCGAGTCCGTATGCGGATGCGCAGCAGAGGCAGTTGTGTCGGAAATGCCATGCGCAGAATCATGATCGAGGAATGGCCTGCCTCGACTGCCATCGCGAGACCGTCACCGGCGTGATGCCGCTGGATCCCTGACCGGTCGCGGCGGCGATCGCGGATCGGGCCCAAGCGAAGCGGTCGCGCCATGTCCGGCGCGACCGCTTCCCATCTGAACCCCGAGCCGTCCCGGGAAGTCCCCCCGCGGCGGCTACATCGTCGGCGCCGCCCGCTTCGAATCGACGGCCCGGCGCTCGTACCACCAGACCAGCAGCGGGCTGGCGATGAAGATCGAACTGTACGTGCCGACGAAGATGCCGAAGCTCAGCGCGAAGGCGAAGTCCCGGATCACCGGCCCGCCCATGGTCCACAGCATCACCGAGACCACCATCGTCGTGGCCGAGGTCAGGATGGTGCGGCTGAGCGTCTCGTTGATCGAGCGGTTGATGACCTCGCGGTAGCTCTCCTTGCGGCGCAGCTTCATGTTCTCGCGGATGCGGTCGAAGACCACGATGGTGTCGTTGATCGAGTAGCCGACGATCGTCAGCAGCGCGGCCACGATCTGCAGGCTGATCTCCAGGTCCAGCAGCGAGAAGATGCCCAGGGTCAGCGTCACGTCGTGGACCAGGGCCGCGATCGCCGCGAAACCGTAGCGCAGCACGAAGCGCAGCCAGATGTAGATGATGATCAGGAACAGGCCCGCGATGATCGAGTTGATGGCCGCCGTGCGCAGCTCGCCGCCGATCTTCGGGCCCACCGACTCCACGCGCCGCAGTTCCACGCCGCTGGCTGGGAAGGAGGTGCGCAGGTCGTCCAACAGCTTCTGCGCCGTATCGGCCGCCTCCCCGCCGGTGGCGGTCTTCGCCGCGGCCACCGTGATCAGGTATTCGTTGGCGGCGCCGAACTCGGTCACCTGGACGCCGGCGTAGCCCTTCGCCTCCAGGTCGGCGCGCACCTGGCTGATGCCGGGGCTGGCGGCGAACTTCACCTGGACGACCGAGCCGCCCGTGAAGTCGATGCTCAGCCGCGGCCCGCCGTGGATCAGCATCAGGACCAGGCTGACGACCACCAGCGTCGCCGACAACGTGAAGCAGGGCTTCATCGCGCCGACGAAGTTGAAGTTCGCGTTCCGGAAGAACTGCAGCATGTCGCTCTCGGCCTTTCCCGGGTCGGGACCCGGCTCCTGTCCGGCCGCGCCAACCGCGCGGCGGTTCGTGTTGCGGGCGCAGCCGCCTCAGATGCTCAGCGTCTGCCGGTTCCGGTTGCGCGTGACCAGGTCCATGATCACGCGGGTCACGACCAGGGCCGTGAACATGCTGGTCAGGATGCCGATGCACATCGTGACGGCGAAGCCCTTGACCGGCCCGGTGCCGAACCACAGCAGCACGCCGCCGGCCATCAGCGTCGTCACGTTGGCGTCGACGATGGTGCGCGTGGCGTTCTGGTAGCCGGCCTCCACCGAGGCGCGCACCGTCTTGTCCTTGCGCAGCTCCTCGCGGATGCGCTCGTTGATCAGCACGTTGGCGTCCACCGCCATGCCGACCGTCAGCGCGATGCCGGCCAGGCCCGGCAGCGTCAGCACCAGGTCGAACTGGGCCAGCACCGCCAGCAGGATCAGCATGTTCGCGACCAGCGCGGTGACGGCCACCAGCCCGACGCCGCGGTAGTAGACCAGCATGAACACGACCACCAGCAGGGCGCCCCAGTTCGCGGCGTTCACGCCCAGGCGGATCGAGTCCGAGCCCAGGCTCGGGCCCACGGTGCGCTCCTCGGCGATGGTGATGTCGGTCGGCAACGCGCCGGCGCGCAGCAGCAGGGCCAGGTCGCTGGCCTCGGCGTTGCTGAAGTTGCCGGTGATCGAGCCGGTGCTGGTGATGCGGCCCTGGATGACCGGCGCCGAGGAGATGCGCCCGTCCAGCGAGATGGCCAGGAAGCGCCCCACGTTCTCGCCCGTGGCGCGGCCGAAATCGCGGGCGCCGCGGCTGCTCAGGTTGAAGTTGACCTGCCACATGCCCGGCCGCTCGTTGTCGGCCGTGCTGATGGCGTCGGTCAGCTGGTCGCCGCCGATGATCGGCGCGGCGTCCACCAGGTAGAGCGCCCGCATCCGCGTGGCGCCGCCGAAGGTCATGGGGTCCATGCCGAGCTGGAACTCGACGCCGCGCAGGCGCGCCTTCGTGCGCGGGTCGTCCAGCATGGCCTGCAGACGGTCGACGTTCTCCTCCGCCACGAACAGCGGCGTCGAGGCGATGCCCTGCTGCATGACGACCAGGCCGCTGAAGGGGCGCTGCGCCAGCAGCTGCTCCTGGTCGACGAGCGCCGAGTCGCCGGGCGCGACCGCCGGCGCCTGGACGCTGCCGGCGAACGCCTGGTCCAGGCGCGTCAGCGCGTCCTGCAGGTCGTCCGGCTGGCGCACCAGGCGGAACTCCAGCTTGGCCGTGGTGCCCAGCAACGCCTTGGCGCGCTCGGGGTCCTGCAGGCCGGGCAGCTTGACGACGATGCGGCTGGCGCCGAAGGTCGTGATCTCGGGCTCGGAGACGCCGAACTTGTCGATGCGGTTGTAGAGGATCTCCTTGACCCGCTGCAGCGCGTCCTGGGCCTGGCCCGCGTCCATGCCGGTCTGGTCGACCTCCAGGACCAGGTACATGCCCCCTTTGAGGTCGAGCCCGCGGCGGATCGCCTTGGCGTCGATCTCCTCGATCTCGGCCAGGCGCGTCGGGTTGGCCTTGGCGGCCTCCCGCTCGGCGTGCGAGATCGACAGGGCCTGGAACGTCGGCAGCAGGCCGTAGATCGCCAGCAGGACGACCACGGCGCTCAGCCCTGCCCGGATCTGCAGGGAACGGTTCATCTTGGCTCTCCCGGGACTTCCGCCGCCGGGCCGCGGGCCCGGGCGGCGCGAGGATCCTCGACCGCGACAAAAAAAAGCGCGCGCAGACCGGGCCGGCACCCGCCGCTCCCGGCCTGTTCCTTCGCGAAACAGCGCCCGCCATGATAGCACACGGGCGCCTGATTATCCAGAATTTAGCCCCGGACTCAGACCTCGCGCAGCCGGTAGTCCCGGGTGCCCAGACCCAGCGCCGCCGCCTGGTCCAGCAGGGGCCCGGGCTCCTGGGCGTAGCCGCTCCACTGGCTCAGGGGCTCGCCCAGCCGCCCGGCCAGCAGGTCGCCGGCCGCGCTGTCGAGGGCCACCGGATCGCGGCCGGCCAGGATCCCGATCGGGGCCGGGGGCGGCCGCCGCCGGGTCCGGCCGCCGCCGCCGTGGGCCTCCAGCCTCAGCAGCAGGCACAGGTGCAGGACCTTGCGCTCCGGCCCGCCGGCCAGCTGCCGGGCCGTCGCGGCGGCAGCCGCGGCCACCGCGGCCTGGAAGTCGGCCACGCCCGCGGCCGCCTCCGGGGCGATGCCCGCCATGAAGCAGACGCTCATGCACTCGCCGCAGCCGGTGCACAGGCGATGGTCGATCAGGGCCCGGCCGGCGCGGATGACGATGGCGTCGTACAGGCAGACATCCAGGCAACTGCCGCAGCCCGCGCACAGCGGGGTGTCGACCTGGGGCCGGATCCCGCGGTGCAGGGCCAGGCGCGAGGCGCGGTCGGCCAGGTCCAGGCCGAGGGCGGCGACCGCTCCGGTGACGCCCAGGTGCGGATGCGGACGGAGGGGAGACACGACCGCGACGCCGGACGCCCCGGCCAGGACGCCGGCCAGGGCGTGACCTGCGGGGCCGGCCGCCAGCGGCCAGGGCGGCGGCCCGGACGGGTCGTCGCCGACGACGAACGGCAGCGCGCCCGGCGCTCCGAAGCCGCGGCCCAGGGCTTCCTCACGAAGGCCGGCCGGGGACTCGAGGCCCCGCGTGGTGATCGACAGCGTGTCGGTCACCAGCATGCCCGCCGGCGCGGGCGGCGCCGCGCGTCCGGCCAGCGCGGCGCCCAGATCGTCCAGCCAGGCGGGAGGCACGGCCGGCGGGCGGCCCGGCGCCGGCACCGGCACCTTCAGCAGCCAGCGTTCGGGG
>VGXH01000175.1 GCA_016873405.1 bacterium | reverse complement strand
CGCCGTCCTGGGCGAGGGCGAACTGCCGATGACCGAGTTGGTGCGCTGCTTCCGCGAGACGGGCGCGTTCCCGGCCGCCCGGCTGGCCGGCGTGCCCGGCATCTGCTGGCGCGAGGGACCTGGACGCGACGACGTTCGCATCAACCCCCAGCCGCCGCGCATCCCGCCCGACGACCTGCCGCGTCCGCTGCGCAACATCTCGCGCGGGGCGCGCAACATCGCCATGTTCAGCTCGCGCGGCTGCGCCTACCGCTGCGAGTTCTGCGCCTCGACCCGGCACTGGGGCAGGCTGCGCAACCACAGCGCGCGGTTCTTCGTCGACGAACTGAAGGACCTCGTCCGCGACTACGACGCCACCAGCATCTACCTGCTGGACGATCTCTTCTTCGCCGACCGCAACCGCGTCTTCGCCATCGCCGACCTGCTCGAGGCGGAGGGCCTGCGGGACCGGTTCACTTTCCACGGCTTCACGACCAGCAACCTGGCGGAGGACGGCCTGTTCGCCGCGGCGCGCCGCCTGGGCTTCCGTTCCCTCCGCTTCGGCGGCGAGACCGGCAGCGACCGTCTGTTGAAGCAGATGAAGGGCGCCTGGGCCTCGGTGGCCGCGCACCAGCGCTGCATCGATCTGGGGCTGGCTCACGGCCTGGAGGTCAGCGCCGCTTTCATGCTGGGCACGCCGGGCGAGACGGTGGCGGACCTGGACCTGACCGTGGAGTTCCTCGAGCGCAACCGGGGCCGCTTCCGCATCAACGGCCTCTACCTGACGACGCCGATCCCCGGCACGCCCTACTGGGATCTGGCGCTCCGCAAGGGTCTGGTCAGCATCGACATGGACTTCGACCGGCTCAACATCGACTTCGGCAAGACCATGAGCTTCGACATCGACCGCTGCATCTACCTGAACGCGGAGAACGTGCCGCTGGAGACGGTGGGGCGGTACTACGCGCTGATCCGCGACCGGTTCGCGATGGTGGACCACGGGACGCCGCCCGCTCCATCGTCCGCGACGGCAGCGGCGAGGGAGACGGTATGCGTGTGAACGTCCGTCCCCACCAGGTCTTCGGTCTGCACCAGACGCCGACCATGGCCGACCGCCTGGTCACCTTCGTGCTGCCGAACGACCGCACGCCCAAGCTGCTGGAGACCGCCGTGCTGGTCGCGCTGCTGCAGGCGCTGGACGCGCGGCGCGTGCTGGAGATCGGCACGCTGTGGGGCCTGCAGACGCTCAATCTGGCGGCCAACCTGCCGCCGGACGGGCACGTCTGGACGCTCGATCTGGGTGACGAGGATCTGGCGCAGGCGCAACTGGACGCGCGCGACCGCGCCATCGCCGGGCTGACGCGCGCGGACGACGCTCCCGCGCGCGCGTTCGAGGATCCGCGCTGGCGTGATCGGGTGACGAAGCTGACGGGCGATTCCACGCGCTTCGACTTCGAGCCCCTGCGCGGGACGATGAACTTCGTCTACGTCGACGGCGGGCACGACGCGCGCACCGTCGCCTCGGACACGCGCGAGGCCTTCGCGCTGCTGGACCCGGCGCGACCGGGCGCCGTGGCCTGGCACGACGACGGCAACCCGCACTTCCCGGACGTCGCCGCCTGGCTGGACCAGGTCGCCCGCGAGCGCGACGTGTTCCAGGTGGGCGAGACCATGTTGGCGTTCGCCCTCAACCCGGCGGCCGGGGAACTGGCGGCGCGGCTGGTCTGACCCGGCGTCGTCGCCCGGCGAAAGGCCCTGGCGCAGCCGGACCTTCGTGAATAGCCCAGGCTAGAGAGACAACCACCGATTCACCTTCACCAGGAACGTGTTGCGCGGGTGCGTCCCGAACAGCGCGTCCAGGTCGTCGCCCAGGCTGAAGGCGCCCTGGTCAATCACATCGCTGCGTCCCTGCGACCAGACCAGGTAGAGCGTCGAGCCCAAGCCGTACTCCCAGCGCACGACGAGGTTCGAGTTGAAGTCGCGCACGTTGAAGTCGGGGCGGCCGAAGGCGTAGTCGGCCGCGCCGTCGCCGTCCTCGTCCACCTCGTAGCCGCCGCCTGTCGGCGTCACTTCGGCCGCCTGCAGCGCGCGGAAGCGCTCGTCGAGCGAATCGGCGCGCGGGTCGGCCACGCGCCGGAACGACTCGTAGCGGCCGGCCGAGACGAACGGCGCGCCGTAGTACTGCACCGTGAGGGCCGGCGTCAGGCAGAGGTCCAGACGGAGGACCAGCGAGAACGTGCGCTGGTCCAGGCGGCCGAACAGGTAACGATCGCCGGCAGCCGAGTCCGACGTCCCCACGTACTGCAGGCGGTTGTCGTTGCGCTCCCAGGACGGGTTGAGCGCCAGGCGCAGGCTGTTGGACGGGCGGTAGGACGCCTCCGTCCACAGCGACCAGCTGTCCTGCGTGCCTTCGTCGCGGCGCCACATCCAGGCGCCGCCGCCGGTCTGCAGCGCGCGGCGCTCGTCGTTGTTGAAGTGCGCCGACAGCTCCCAGCCGCCGGGCCAGACCGAGGCCGGCCCGCCGCGCAGCTCGGTGTTGGACAGCCGGCCGAAATTCCGCGAGGCGCTGAGGTGGAACCTCTGCTGGCCGCGCAGCTGCCCGTTCACGTTCAGGTTGAGCGCTCGGTTCAGGCGGGCGCCGCCGAAATCCCAGTCCATCCAGCCGTTGCCGTTGACCTGCCAGGAGTTGAAGGCGCCGCGCGGCTCGCGCTGCACGTAGCCGACCCAGGCGAACTGGTTGATCTCGTCCGCCGTGCGCATGTAGCCCAGGTCGTTGATCTCGAACCCGGGCGAGCGCCAGGCGCCGCCCACCTGGTACATCAGGTTGGTGCCGTTGCCCGTGCGCGTCAGCATGACCGAGCCGGCGTGGCCGCCCAGCGTGGTTCGCGACGGATCCAGCTCCGCGTGGTCGTTGTCCGGCCGCTGGAAGTAGCGGGCCGGCGATCGCTGCGCGCCCAGGATCGCCTCCTCGCTGCCCCGCAGGTGGCTGCCCAGCACGCGGGCCTCCAAGCGGAAGTCGCGATCGCGGAACAGGTGCTTCAGGTCCAC
The DNA here is from genome assembly GCA_016873405.1 of bacterium. The sequence goes on along the minus strand of VGXH01000175.1, from coordinate 2,309 downwards.
GCCGCCCGCCCAGGCCTGCCGTTCCAGGAAGCCCAGATGCGGATCGTCGATGTCGCGGACGACCGAGGTGAGCATGCCGCCGACGACCGTCTGCCCGGCGCGCAGATCCTGCGTCACGCGCCCGACGAACCAGTTGGTCAGGGGTTCGACGGCCTCCTGCCGCGGTCCGCCGGGCCCGGCGATGTCGGCGCGCTCGCGGGCGGTCACGCACTCCAGGATGCCCACCGACAGTCCGTCCGCGGTCTTGCCCGCCAGCTTCGCCGCCGCCGCGATCGAGGTCTGGTCCGGCACGCGGGCGAACTCGCCCGCCGCGGTCCGCGGCCGCCAGCTCGGGCTGTGGCCGAGGCGCCGCGAGTAGAAGAGGCGGTCGCGCGCGAAATGGCCGCCCGCCATCGCCGGCGCCAGCGGCAGGTTGAGCACGTCGGCGCCCTCGATGAAGAAGGGACGCTTCTCCTGGAAGAACGTCTCGAAGGCGCTCAGGTTCACCTGCGACGGGTCGGCCTCGACCTGTCCGAAGTCCGGGTTCACCGTCAGGTCCAGCGAGAAGTCGTTCCCCAGGCCCAGCTTCGCGTCCAGCCCGCCCGAGAGGCGGCTGTCCGTGCCGTCGCGGAACGGGTTGCCCGGCTCGCCCTGCCGGCGGTCGTGCTGCGCGACCGCGTACGGCAGCACCTCGAGCCGCCGGCCCGGCGCCAGCCCGGTCAGCCCGCGCAGGTCCCCGAAGCGGCTGACCCAGCCGCTGGCGTCGCGCGGGATGCGCTGCCAGGTCGAGCGCTCGCCGTCGCGGAAGTGGCGGCGGTGCACCTGCAGGCCCCAGGGCGCGTCCTTGGCCGGGTCGAAGCGGAGCTGGCTGAGCGGGATGCGCATCTCGGCGGTCCAGCCCTGGTCGTCGGCGTGAGCGGCGCCCTCCCAGACCGGATCCCAGTTGCCGTTCCAGCTGTTGCCGTCCTCGCTGATGTACTCGTCGCCGCGCGTGCCCGACAGGCTGAGCGTGAACGAATAGGCGGTGCGCTCGTCGGCGCGGCTGTCGATGTTCACCTCGATCCAGTCGCCCGGGAACCAGTCGTGGCGGGCCAGGATCGGCGCCACCCGCGCGGGGTCGTCGAACAGGCGGAAGGCGAAGTACAGCGCGTCGTCGTCGTACACGACCTTGAACTGGGATGGACGCGAGGGCGGGGCGCCGTCGGCCGGCTCCCGCTGCACGAAGTCGCCCGACCAGGCGGCCTCCGCCCAGGCGTCGTCAGCGACCGCGCCGTCGATGCGCGGAGGCGCGCCGACGAGGCGGCGCGTCTCGTAGATCCGCCGCGCCGGCTCCGACGGGGCGCCGCCCTGTGCGGGCGGGTCGGCGGCGGGGCAGGACAGGGGAAAGGCCAGCCAGGCCAGGGTCGCCAGGGCGGCGGCCGCGCAGCGGATGTTCATGGAGAGGACCCCGTTCAGCGGTTGCGGATGCGCCGGCGTGGCGGCCGGCGGCTGGATTGCGCCTTAGACGCTGCCGAGGGGGGGCAGGGTTGCAGCGGGGCGAAAGATTCAGCGGCGCCAGAACGACGGCCGCAGCACGACCAGGACCGTGTAGATCTCCAGGCGGCCCAGCAGCATGCACAGGAAGAGCACCCACTTGCCCGGCAGCGGGATCCAGCCGTAGTGCTGCGTGGCGCCCACCCCGGCCAGGCCCGGCCCCACGTTGCCGATGCAGGCGGTCACGCTGGAGACCGCGGTGACCAGGTCCGGCACGAACAGCGTCATCGCCAGCGAACAGACCACGAACAGACCGACGAACAGGACGAAGAAGGCGACGATGTTCGCCACCATCGGCTCCTGCAGCGGGGCGCGGCGGACCTTCAGCGGCGTGACCAGGCGCGGCCGGACCACCTTCTTCAGCTCGCGCCACGAGGCCTTGAGCGTGACCAGCACGCGGATGGCCTTGATGCCGCCCGCGGTCGAGCCGGCGCAGCCGCCCCAGAACATCAGCACCAGCAGGAGCAGGCCGGCCGCGCGCGGCCAGAGGTCGAAGTCGGCGGTGGCGAAGCCGGTCGTGGTCATGATCGAGACCACCTGGAAGGCCCCGTGGCGCAACGCGCCCAGCGGGTCGTCCACCTTGGCGGTCTCCCGCGCCAGGTGGGCGGCGAATTCGCTGTCGGTTCGGGGCGACGCCTGGAACGACGCCGGCGCGGAGCCCGGCGCGGGCAGCCCGTACACCAGCAGCAGCACGGCGCAAGCCAGCACGGCCGCGGCCACGGTCCCGGCGAAGAAATGGAACTCGCGGTTCTCGCGCAGGGCCCGCCAGTCGCGGTGGAAGATCAGGCGGTAGTTGT
>VGXH01000174.1 GCA_016873405.1 bacterium | reverse complement strand
TTCGTGCGCCACGGCCTGCCGCAGTACCTGCGCGGCGACAACGGGTCGGAGTTCACGGCGAATGCCGTATGGAAGTGGCTTGAACGGCCAGGGGTGGAGACCCTGTTCATCGAGCCCGGCAGTCCATGGGAGAACGGGTACATCGAGTCATTCAACGGGAAGCTGCGGGACGAACTGCTGAACCGGGCACTTTTCATGATGTTGCGCGAGGCTCAGGTGCTTGTCCAGTGTTGGCGGTTGGACTACAATCGGGTACAGCCGCACAGTTCCCTGGGGTATCGGCCGCCGGCGCCCGCAGCGGTCCGCTTGCGGCCCCTGGCGGACTCGAAGACGCTAGCTGACCTGGTCCAAGGTTGGAGGCAAGAGCCCAGGTCAGTCGCCAAGCGGTCGCAATGACAGGGAGGCTCACGTGGTCAAGGATCGAATAGGGATCGCAGCACGTGGTGTCCGGCGCTTTCTGATGGATACAAGGGTCTGGCTCGTCATCTCGATACTGGCGTACGTTGGTGGCCTGGCCCTCTGCATTGCCACAAAGCGAATCGGCCCTGCAATCGTACTCTTGTTGCTCCTGCAGTGTGTAGTTGCAGTAGGTTTTTCGCTGGTAGAGTCGCGCGAGTCGGGGCGCTCCATCTTTCATCGTCGATCGTTGCTGGGGATTGGTGCGGCGTTCGTAGCTGCTGCGCTCACTGGATGGCTTTGGTGGGACCAATCCCGCTCTACTGGTGAAATGGCTCGGACGCTGCAAGAGCAATCTCAAGCGCAAAAGGAGGTGTTGGATAAGACGGAGTTGGTTCGTACCGCCCTCGACTCGTCGCTCAGTAACCTTACACAAACTCGCGATATGCAGGAAGAACTGACCGCAAACCTCTCAGTTCTCGCGGATAGTCTACGAATAGCTTCAGGTCTCATTGACTCGCTACGAACGGCAAGCCGTACATCGTTGGGAACGCTGCAGCAGTTGCAGTTCCCAGTCCGAATCGAATCAGTCGCATGGGTTGATTCGGGGGGGCACTTCCCCAATGAGCTATTCCGAGACATCTGCGAGTGCTACCCTCACGATGTATTCCCAGGAAATTTCGTATATGATACAGTGCATGAGAATGGTATTCAACCTATCTACTTCTGGTATGTGGACACCCCTGACGTGCGGATTGGCACGCCACTTAAGCTTGAGAGGGCTCTCTCCATACCGAAAGGATCGGACATCCTGTCGTGGCTCTACAACTGCGAGTCGGTTGATGCAGTATCTCGGCGCGCCGAATACAACATAAGGCAACTGGAGTTCTCACGCGATTCCGAATTGGCTGCCGCCTCCGTGCTCCGTGATTCAGCACAAGCGAATAGATTCGATGATCCCGCATGGCCCCAACGCGCTAGAGTGGAGCGGGAAAGAGAAGAAGTATTACGAGCAAGACAGTTTTTCCTAGATAGGCTAGCAAGATGTGATGATGATCGTTTGGCGAAGTGGGTGCTCGACTATTTTCATGAAACCGTGGGGAATGTAACGCCAGCGGACTCGCTAGAATTCGCGAGAACGGCTTTGCGCGCTCAGATTAGAGTCCTGGATGGCCGGGTTGAGAGGATGTTTGCTGAGCGTGACCCGCAGGCCGATCAGCGACTCGCATCGCGGATGCTTGGAGCGGTTAGGAGCCTTGGGTTCGGCAATCCTGGAGTGCGTTGGCTCACGTTCTTCGCGCACTTGCCCCAAGTGAACGGCACCCACAAGTGGTCAAGCGACCGAGAAGCGGAGCTGGTGTTCATGAGCGGTGATCTCGCGCTCTATGCAAAGGATGAGGTCATGGAGTACTTCTACCAGCCGTCGGGCAAGTTCAGCTATGCCAAGGCTGGCGGAGCGGAGTCGCTGGCAGGGTTCTATCAAGAGTTATCCAGAATTCCGTATCCAGCATCTCTAGAACTGAATTTCGCTACCGGAGAAGTATATAGGCATTTCGAAGTTGACGTCCAAGTTGTCAATAGCACTGGTCAATTTTCGAGTGTGTGTGACCTAGAGGGGAGTTGGCTCGCGATACCATCTTGGCAGCTGCCCGTCCCGCTACAACTCGTCTTCGCTTTTCCAGATGGGAAGAAGCTGCAAGTGCTAGGTACAGAGTTCAAGGAGGGTCCTTATGACTGGTGGTGGGCACAGATAAACAGGGGCCATCTCAGCGCTTTTCCCCTTTGCCGTGAGTGAGTTGCGGCGTTGTATCGTAGGCGCTCTCATCGAGGTATCCGCTGCCGGCCTGTCCCGCCCATGGTGTAATCGGGCGCGCCGGCCGGGAACGCGCACGATTTGCAGTCCGATTGGGGCCGGCGAAATCGAAGCGCGCCCGTTTCGCGCCGCCCCGATCGCCGGAGGAGCGCCGATGCGCCTGCAGCCAGACCGCAGCCGACAGCCTGTCGCCAGGCCGGCCACTCACGCGCCGGTGATCCTGCTGGCCTTGCTGCTCGTGACGAGCGTAGCCGGCGCCGCGGACGATATCGCCACCTTCGACGACGGCGTCCCCGCCCTGACCAGCTACCCGGGGCAGGACTCGCAGCCGACCGCCTGGTCGCTGGTGGCCGGCTGGGGCGGCGCCGGCAGCGCGCTGCAACTGAGCGGCGACACCTGGAAGGCGCTGGCGATCACGCCGCGCGCGGTGGCCGACACGACCATCTGGCGCGTCGCGATCAACGCCGTCGTCAAGGGCGGGACGCAGGCGATCGGCTTTGGCGACGGCGTTCACGAGCTGTTCTACGCCGTGGCCGGCCGCGACCTGCCTGCGGCCGTGAACTGGTTCACCGTCTACCAGGGCGCCTTCGCGACGGGCGCCTGGGAACAGTACCTGCTGCCGCTGGGGCGGGACTGGCGCGCGGCGTTCGGCGCCACGGACCCGCTGATCGACCGCGTCTTCTTCGTCAACGAGTCCGGCACCGGCGGCGCCGGCACCACGCGCTTCGACGCGCTGGCCGAGGTAACGGCTGACCAGCCGCGCGCCCCGCGCGTGAACATCCAGTACACGATCGAGAAGCAAACCAAGACGCGCGCCGGCGATTGGGACGTGACGGCGAGCTTCGCCGCCGCCGTGCACGACCCCGACTCCGACGCCTTCACCTGGCGGTGGGACTTCGGCGACGGGCAGTCCAGCGCTCTGCCGGACCCGGTGCATACGTTCACCGTCACGGCCAGCCATCCCTGGACCGTAGGCCTGGTCGTGCGCGACGAATCGGGCCTGGCCGGCGGCGACACCTGCCGCGTGGTGGTCCACGATGGGCCCGGGGACGGCAGGTTGACCGTCAACTTCGTGGGCGACGTCTTCACGGGCCGCGGCTACGAATCAGCCGGCGGCATCATCGCCACGCAGGGCATCGAGGCGCTGTTCGCGCCGACGCTGCCTATCTTCGGCCAGGCCGCCGACGTCAACGTGGCCAACCTCGAGGTCAGCTACACCAGCCGCGGCACGCCGCACCCCACGAAGTCGGTGGTGTTCCGCAGCCGGCCCGCGAACATCGCCGGCCTGGCGTTCGCCGGCATCGACCTGGTGACGATCGGCAACAACCACATCATCGACTACGGCGAAGTCGGCATGCTGGACACCATGGCCGGCCTGGACGCTCTGGCGATCCCGTACTGCGGGGCGGGCAGCAGCGAGACGCTGGCCCTGCAGCCGGCTTTCCGCTCGCAGGATGGCGTGCGCCTGGGCTTCCTCGGCCTGTGCAACCGCACGGGCCGCGAGTGGAACTACCAGCCGTTCCTGGACGCGGGCTGGGACAAGCCGGGCTTCGCCTACCTGCTGCCGGCTCAGTTGGCGACGGGCATCGCGGCGACGCGCCCGCAGGCCGACGTGGTCATCGTGCAGACGCACAGCGGCGCCGAGTACCAACTGGTGCCGCCGATGGCCGCCGCGCCGGGCGGCTTCGACGTGGAGGACACGGGCAAGGAGGCGCCCGAGTTCCGCTTCCTGAACGAGCCGACCCCGTCCGAACGCGAACTGCGCCGCCTGGCCCTGGACCTGGGCGCCGACGTTCTGATCAACCACCACCCGCACGTGCTGCAGGGTTTCGAGGCGTGGAACGGCAAGCTGATCGCCCACAGCCTGGGCAACTTCGTCTTCGACCTCTCCTACGTCGAGACCATGCCCACCGGCGTGCTCACGCTGGAAGTCGAGCCGGCCGGCATCACCGGCTACCGCTTCACGCCCGCGTTCATCGACCGCTGGATCCCGCGGCCGGCGACCGGGAACCTGGGACGGGAGATCCTGGGCTGGCTGGCGGACCAGTCGCGGGCGATGAACGTCGTCATGGTGCCGGACCCGGCCGCCCAGCCGGGGCCGCAGGCGCGCCTGCATCTGGCGCGAGCGGGGCTCGACTCCACGGTGGCGCCGCTGACCCTCGCGTTCGCTGCGGTCGAGCGGGACGGCTACGTCACCTCGCCGCCGCTGCCGCTGCCGGAAGTCGGCTTCCTGGCGACGGTCGTCGGCGTCGAAGGCGGCGGTTCGGCCGCCGGCTGGGAGGTCGCCTGGGGCCGCGAACTGCTCTGGCACACGGGCTTCGAGGACGAGGGCGGCGCCTTCTGGGACATCAACACCGCCGACGAGTCGCTGGACGCGTCGGTCAGCCACGGCGGCAGCCGCAGCCTGCGGATCAAGCGCGACGCGGCGCAGTCGGGCCAGACGGGCACGGACCTCGTGGCGCACCTGATGTGCCGGGGCGACCGGCGCCATTCCGCCGTGGGCTGGCTCAGGGCCGAGAACGCGGCGCAGGTGCGCATCATGGTGCGTTTCTACGGCACGCGCACGACGGAGACGCCGCTGAGCGACACGGATCTGGCCGCGCGCTTCACCGGGACTTCGGACTGGACCCGGCAGTGGCGGGACCTGGTCACTCCTGCGGACGCCGCCTGGTTCGAGCTGCGCTGCGCGATCGAGCCGCCCGCGACCGGCGCCGGCACCGCCTGGTTCGACGACCTGGCCTTCATCGAGTGGGAGCCGTGGCGGCCGCTGGATTCCGAGTTGAAGCTGCCGGCGCCGCACAACCACCGCTACCTGCAGGTCCGGCGGGCGGGAGCCGGCGCGGAGCCCGGCGTCGTGTCCGGCGAGCTCGTGTCGTACGGCCCGGCCGTCAGCGCCGCGCCTGATCCCGTCGAGATGCCGTCGCGCCGGCTGTCGTTGGCCGCATTCCCCAATCCCTTCAACCCGCGCACGACGATCGAACTGTCGATCGGCGGCGCCTCGTCCCCGGCGAAGGTGGAGCTCTACGACCTGGCGGGCCGCCGCGTGCGCACGCTGTTCGCGGGCGAGCTGGCAGGCGGCCTTCGCCACGGCCTGAGCTGGGACGGCCTGGACGGGCGCGGCCGGCCGCTGCC
>VGXH01000173.1 GCA_016873405.1 bacterium | reverse complement strand
CCCCCGACCTGCACGAGGCGATGCGCCGCGGCCTGGAGCCCGAGCAGCTGCACCGCCTGACGGGCATCGACCCCTGGTTCCTGGACAACCTCTCGCGCCTGATGGAGATCGAGGGCCGCCTGCGCAGCTACACGCTGGCCGAGCTGCCGGAGGATCTGCTGCGCGAAGCCAAGCGCGAGGGCTTCAGCGACCGCCGCATCGCGCGCCTGCTGCAGTGGGACGATGGCCAGGCCGCCGGCCGCGACGGGCTGCGGGCGGCGCTGGTGCTGGCGGCCCGCCAGGCGCAGGGCCTGCGGCCGGTGTTCCGGCGCGTGGACACCTGCGCCGCCGAGTTCCCCTCCGACACGCCCTACCTGTACTCGACCTGGGAGGACGGTCCCTGCGAGAGCCGTCCCACGCGGAACCGCAAGGTCATCGTGCTGGGCGGCGGCCCCAACCGCATCGGCCAGGGCATCGAGTTCGACACCTGCTGCTGCCACGCGGTGCAGGCGCTGCGCGCCGAGGGCCTCGAGGCCATCCTGGTCAACTGCAACCCCGAGACCGTCAGCACCGACTACGACCTCTCCGATCGCCTCTACTTCGAGCCCCTGCGGTTCGAGGAGGTGATGCACATCGTCGAAGTCGAGCAGCCCGAGGGCGTCATCGTCACCCTGGGCGGCCAGACGCCGCTGAACCTGGCGCGCGACCTGCAGGCGGCCGGCGTGCGCCTGCTGGGCACCGGCACCGAGGCCATCGACCGCGCCGAGGACCGCGAGCGCTGCGGCCGCCTGCTGGCGGACCTGGGCATCCCCGCGCCGCGCTCCGGCAGCGCCCGCGACCTGGAGACGGCCTGCGCCGTGGCCGGCGGGATCGGCTACCCGGTGATGATGCGCCCGAGCTACGTGCTGGGCGGCCGCGCCATGCGCGTGGTCTACGACGAGCCGCAGCTTCGCGAGTGGTTCGCCGCCGCGGCGACGGTCAGCGGCGAACACCCGGTGCTGATCGACCAGTTCCTGGAGGACGCCGTCGAGTTCGACGTCGACGCGGTGTGCGACGGCCACGACGTGCTGATCGGCGGCATCATGCAGCACATCGAGGAGTGCGGCATCCACAGCGGCGACAGCTTCGCCGTGCTGCCGCCCTACAAGACGAACGCCGCGGAACTGGCGACGATGAGCGGCCACGCGCGGCGTCTGGCGCGCGCGCTGGGCGTGGTCGGCCTGATGAACATCCAGTTCGCCAGCCTGAACGGCGTGATCCACGTCATCGAGATCAACCCCCGCGCCTCGCGCACGGTGCCGTTCCTGGAAAAGGCCACCGGCGTGCCGCTGGCCGCCGCGGCCACGCGCTGCATGCTGGGCCTCACCCTCAAGGAGCAGGGGCTGGACCTGGGCACGGCGCCGGTCCCCGCCGGTCGCACGTTCGTCAAGGGCCCGGTGTTCCCGTTCCGGCGCTTCCCGCGGACGGACCACCTGCTGGGGCCGGAGATGAAGAGCACCGGTGAGGTGATGGGCGTCGGACGGAGCTTCGGCGAAGCCTTCGCGCGCGCGCAGCTGGCCTGCGGGCAAGGGCTGCCGGGCGAGGGCGCGGTGTTCGTCAGCGTGAACGACTTCGACAAGCAGGCGGCGCTGCCCATCGCGCGCGACCTGGCCGAGCTCGGCTACGAACTGCTGGCCACCGGCGGCACGGCCGCGTTCCTGCGCGCGCAGGGGCTGGAGGCGGCCGCCGTGCCCAAGGTCGGCGAGGGGACGCCCCACATCGGCGAGCTGATCCGGGGCGGGCGCGTGCAGATGGTGATCAACACGCCGCTGGGCAAGCGGAGTCGCTTCGACGAGAGCGCCATCCGGCGCGAGGCCCGCGCCCGCGACATCCCCTGCATCACGACCCTGTCGGGAGGCCGGGCCGCGGTCGACGGAATCCGCGCGCTGCGGGCCGGCCTGAGCGGAGTGACGGCGCTGCAGGCGCTGCGGGCGCGCGGCTGAGCCGGCCGATCGGCCGGGGCAAGACGGTAGGGTCCGACCGAAGCCGGCGTGCCTGCTCGCCCGACAGGCAGCACCGACCCGGCCGGACCCGGGCTTGGGACCACGTCGGGGACGACGTGGTTCGCTCGTCCACCCCCGCCCTCCCTGCTGACCGGTTAAGCGGAACTCGGCCGCAAGACCGGCAGAAGCCGCGTGGAGGGGGTCTCCGCGAAGATCAATCAGCGGGCGGGGAATCCGGATTCAAGAAAATGGAAGCGACCAGGACCGGCGCCTGTTCAGGCCCAGATGCCGAGCTCGCGCAACTGGGCCAGGGCCGCGGCGTCCCAGCCGCGGTTGGCCGCCGGGCTGGCGGGGCTGGGGTGCAGGAGGGTCGCGCGGCGGGGGGCGGTCGGATCTGAGCCCAGGAGATGGTCCAGCTTCCGGCGCGCGAACGCGCCCACGCCCACGACCCACTTCGGCTCGTACAGGTCGATGACCTGGCGCAGCCAGGCATCGCAGGCGGCGAACAGAGGCGCCGCGGCGACCGCCGGCAGCTTGTCCGGGGTCAGGTTGCGCGCGGACTCCTCCATGAAGACCAGCGGGCAGTAGTTCAGGACGAAGTGCCCGGCGAAGAAGCCCTCAGCGCCGCCGCAGTGCGCGGCGAAGAAGCCCCACAGGCGCCGCCCGCTGACCTCCGAGCGCTCGCAGGCCAGACCGAGCACCGGGCGTTTGGGATGTTCGCGCGCGGGCCGGCCCACGGCGCCGCCGAGGCCCAGGATGTCGCGCACGGCGGCCACCTCGCCGAACGGCACGCCCGTCTGCGCCATGCCCCAGGGCCCGGGATTCATGCCGAGGAAGAGGACGCGGCGCGGCGTGGCGCCCCAGCGCCGCACGTACTGCTCGTGCAGGGACCAGGCGTAGTCGAGCGGGTTGTAGACGTGGGCCACCGGCGCCGGGAAGCGGCAGCGGTCCACGGCGGCGCTCAGTTCCCTCGTGGCGGCAAGGACCGCTTCCGCCAGGCCCACGGAGGCCTCGCCGCCGCGCCGCATCGCGCTCACGGCCGGTCGCCGCCGGTCGGGCGCCAGACCAGGCCGCAGAAGACCGCCTTGACGTCGGTGCGGCGCGGCGCCACCTCGCGCGTGGTGACCTGGGCCAGCGCCTGCTCCCATTTCGCGTTGACCGCGGCGACATCGGCCTGCAACTGGGCGCGCAGCCGCTCCAGTTCGGCCGTGACGACCGCCAGCTGGGCCTGCGATTCGGTGATGCTCTCGGCCGCGCGCGCGGTCAGCCGCCGCTTGCGGGCGGCCGTGGCCAGCCCCGGCGAGCGCTTGCGGCCCAGGACGCCGAACATGCCCAGCAGGCTTTCGCCGGCCGAGAGCATCTCCTCCTGCCTGCGCGCCGCCAGTTCGGCCTGGTCCTCGGCCAGGTCGCGCTGCTCGGCCTGCTGCTTCGTCTCCAGGCGCGTCAGCTTCACCTGCATCGCGGCGTCCAGCTTGTCGACCTCGGCGTCGCGCTTCTCGCGCGCGGCCAGGCGCGCCCGGTTCAGGAACGCGTCGCGCGACTCGCCGGGCTCGCCCACCAGCTTCAGCGACGGCAGTTCGAGCACCTCCAGGCGCTCGCGCTGGTACAAGAGGTCCACCAGCGCCTTCGCGGCCGCCTTGTGGAACGCGGCGCCGTCCCACCCGCGCGGCAGCGGCCGGAAGCGCGCGCCGGCCGCCGGCTGCGGCGCCAGGTCCGCGGCCGTGGCGGCCAGCGGCTCGGCTTTCGTCCAGTCGGCCACGAGCGTGGCCGCGCCCGCCGGCAGCGCCAGGGCCACCTGCCGCTCGGCCGCCAGCCCGCGCCTGGCGTCGACGAAGGCGACGGCGGCCAGACCGGCCAGCAGCGGCTCGTACACCGGCGAGGCGCCGGCCGCCGGCAGGAAGGCCTGCGGCACGGAGGCGGGCAGGGCCGGGGCCACGGGCGACGGCTCGCCGGCGGCGCCAGCCACTGGCGCCGGCGCGGCGGTCGCAGGCGCCGCTTGCGCCGGCGCAAGTCCGGGTGCAGCGGCCGCCCCCGCGCCGCCACCCAGCCTCCGGATCTGCTCCCGCGTCAGCGGCCCCGCCAGGTAGCTGAGCGTCCACCGCGTGTGCATCAGCACCGGCGCCGGCTCGTGCACGTTGTGCAGCAGGAAGACGCGCGACTTGAGCCCGCCGATCATCGCCGACAGCTGCGCGGGATCCACCGCCGCGCCGGCCGCGGCGCTGGTCAGGCCCTCCAGCATGCGCTCCTTGTCGCGCTCGGTCTGCAGCTTGCCGATGAACCAGGTGCCGGCGTTGGCCAGGCCCTTGTAGTCCAGGTCCACCGGATTCTGGGTGGCCAGCACCACGCCCAGGCCCGAGGCGCGCGCCTGCTTGAGCAGCGTCAGCAGCGGCACCTTGGACGACGGGTTCGCCGTCGGCGGCATGAACCCGAACAGCTCGTCCATGTAGAGAATCGCGCGCAGCGACGACGTGCCCGACTGCCGCCGCGACCAGGCCAGCAGCGCCTCCAGCAGCAGCGTGACGAAGAACATGCGCTGCGCGTCGTCCAGGTGGGCCAGGCTCATCACCGCGTGCCGCGGCCGCCCGTCGCCCGAGCCCAGCAGCGTGTCGATGTCCAGCGGCGTGCCCTGCAGCCAGGCCGCGAAGCCGGGCGCGGCCATCAGCCCGTTGAGCGCCAGGGCCAGTTCGCGTCGCTCGGCCGCCGGGAAGAAGGTGTCGACGTCGAAGACGCCGAACGTGCGCACCGGCGGCTCCTGCAGCGAGCGGATCAGGTCCGCCAGCTGCACGTCCTGCGATCGCTGCCAGAAGTGCTCGATCATCGTCGAGAGGAAGACGTGCGCCGGGCTGCGCACCGGATCGCCGTCCACTCCGGCCAACCCCAGCAGGGCGCCCACGGTGCCGCGGATGCGCTCGCGCAGCGGCTCCTCCTGCCCCGCGAAGCCGCCCGCCGGCGCCTGCAGCGAAGCCAGGATCGAGACGGGCTCGCCGGCGGTGGAGGCGGGCGTGAAGACCGTCACCGCGCAGGACCGCTTCAGCAGGGCGATGCGCGCCCCGTCCTGCCCCCACTCGCCGAGGCCCTGCCGCCAGCGCGCGGCCACCTGTTCGGCGTGCGCGGCCGGTTCCAGCCCCTGGCGCCGCCCGTCCTCGGGGTCCAGCCAGGGCGCGAAATCGCCGGCGGCCAGATCCGGGAAGGTCAGCGCCAGGTTGGCGATGTCGCCCTTGGGATCGATGATGATCGCCGGCACGCCGTCGATCGCGGCTTCCTCCAGCAGCGAGATGCCCAGGCCCGTCTTGCCCGAGCCGGTCATGCCGACGATGACCGCGTGCGTGGTCAGGTCGCGGGCGTCGTACATGACCAGGTCGCCGCTCGTGGCGCCGGGGG
>VGXH01000172.1 GCA_016873405.1 bacterium | reverse complement strand
CCTGTCCGCCTCGATCGAACAGCCGTGCGCAAGGGCCTTCCGGTCGCCGTGGGGCGACGGCGAGCCGGAAGAGCCGCACCGCGCGGAAGGCCGCATCGCGGACATCAGCTTCACCGGCGCCCGCCTCGTGCTGCCGGTGTCGGAGACCGAACCAGGGTTCGAACCGGGTTCACCCGTGTGGTTGCGCCTGCAGTTGCCGGACGGCGCCCAACCGGTCGTCATCCCGGCCCTCCTGCGCCGCGTCACGCGCACCCTGGCCGACCGCAACGAGTGGCAGTGCGAATTGGGACTGGAGTTCCAGGCCGGTGCCGTCGCGGGGGGCGAAGCGCTCGCCCGCATCCGCGAGTTCGTCCTGGCCATCGAGCGCTTCCAACTGGCACGCCGCGTCGACCTGATGGCGCCCCGCTTTCCCTGACCGCGCCGCGGCGCCCCACCGACTCCCGGACGACCGCCTCCCGGACCGCCTCCCAGACCGGGCTTGATCCCCCGCGCGGCGGCTCCTATCCTGAATGCCCCGGGCGGCGGCGGCCGCCCCAGCCCGTCGCCGTTCCGGGAAGCCGATGACCACCTACGGGAAAGCGTTGCTGATCGTCAACCCGGTGGCCGGGCACGCGCGCGGCCTGCGGCTCGGTCAGCAGCTGCGCGAGTCCCTCGAGGAGCGGGGACTGGTCTGCTCGGTGCGCGTGACGGGTGGCCACGGTGACGCCCGCCGGTGGTCGGCCGCGGCGGCCGACGACGGCTTCGACCTGATCGCGGCCATCGGCGGCGACGGCACGGTCGGCGAAGTCGTCGCCGGCCAGGCGCGCTCGCCGCGCAAGGTGCCGATCGCCATCGTGCCGGTGGGGACCGCCAACGTGGTCTCGCTGGCGCTGGCTCTGCCCTGGCTGCCCGGCATGGCGATCTCGAACATGCTCGAGGGCCGCGTGCTGCCCTTCGACGTCGGCTACCTGCCGCAGCCGGACCGGCATTTCTTCCTGATGGCGGCGCTCGGCTTCCCGGCGCGCGTGATCCGCGACTCGCCGCGGCGCCTGAAGAACCTGTTCGGGGTCTTCACCTATCTGGGCGCCGGCCTGCGCAACGCGCTGAGCCTTGACGAAGTGCGGATCTTCATCGAGGACGACGCCGGGGTCTGCCGCCGGTACGAGGGCAACACGATCCTGCTGTCGAACATCGGCAAGATCGGCGACATCAACCTGAAGGTGACGCCCGACACCAGCGCCCACGACGGGCGCTTCGACGTGACCGTCATCTCCAGCCGCTCGCTGTGGGACCTGCTGGTGGTGCTGTTCCGGATGCTGACCTGGCGCTACCGGCCGACGCCGCGATTGCACCACTTCCAGTCGGGCCGCGTCGTGATCACGACCGAACCGCCGGTCGCCGTGCAGATCGACGGCGAGGATCTCGGACAGACGCCGCTTCTGGCCGAGGTGATCCCCGGGGGCGTGCACCTGGTGGTCGGCGGGCGCTATCGCGAGAATCCCGACGGCGGCGGGTTCCTCAAGGAATTCCGGCTGCCGTGGGCCGCACCCCGCCGGGTGCGGCGCTGGCTGCCGCGGGGCCGCTATTCCCGCACCCGCGGCGCGGTGCCGTAGAGGCGCAGGTCCGCCAGCGTCCGGATGACCGCCTCGGCGTCCGGGGCCCCGCCCGGCCCCCGGCGCCGTTGCACCCACCAGCCCAGCACCTGCACCAGGCCGCCGACCAGCGCGCGGCCGGCCAGCGCCGGTTCGAGATCCGGTCTGACCCAGCCGCGCGCCTGTCCCTCGGCCAGGGCCGCTGCCTGCGAATCGACCAGGAACTCCAGGGCTTCGGCACCGGCCGGCGTCGCCAGGTGCGCCGGGTGGAAGAGGACCGCCGCCAGGTCGCCATGGGCCGCCGCGAAGGCGACCAGGCCCTCGGTGCGCTGCCGGACGTCACCGGCCGGCGCGCGGACCGGGCGGCTGCCGGCAGCTTCGGCCAGGGCCGTCTTGAGCCGGGCCAATGCCTGCTGGAGGACTTCGCGCAAGAGCGCGTCGCGGTCGGGGAAGTGCAGGTAGATGGTGCCGGTCGCCACGGCGGCCTGGCGGGCGACCATCATGATGGTGGTCCTGTCACTACCATGAAGGGCCAGCTGAGCTGCGGCGGCGGTCAGGATGCGCTCGCGGGTGGCTGCCGCGGCGCGTTGGCGCGCCTGCCCGTGGCCGGACGCGGACTGGGTCATGGTGCACCCTTTCGGATAGATGCCTGTTCATTGACTGATCATACAGCCAGAAACTGAACGCTGCAATATCTGGGAGCGGCCATCGGGGCGACTTGCGCGGCGACGGCGGACTCCGTACCGTCATCTGCCGGCCGGGACGACGCGGGTGCAACAGGAAGACCAAGGGCCCCCAGGCTGGGGCGGGACCCACCTGACGCAAGAGCACCGGACTGCAGGACCCGAACGACCAGGGGGAGGCTCGCGCTTCCCCCTGCTTCATGCCTGGGCCGCGCCGGAGTGGCGCCTTCAGCGCGATGCGCCGTCGGGTCTGCGGTCGTGCTTGTAGAGGAACGCGAATCCCGCCTGCTCGGCGGCGTCCGGCGGGATCGGGCGCGCGAGGGCGTCGGGCGGCGGCCCTGCGGCAGGAGCCGGCGCCGCCACGGCCCCGGGCACGAAGTCGGGGACCCCCGCCGGCGCGGGCGGGCAGGCCGCTTCTGCGCTGGCGTCGCCGGCCGGCTCCGGTGCCGGCACCTGCGCCTGCACCTGCACCTGCGCCTCGGGCTCGCTGGGCCGGGCCGAGACCCCCGCGCGCCAACTGGTCTCCAGGAATTCGGCCCAGACCCGGGCCAGGGGGCTGGCCGCGGCCCACCAGCCGCTGGGGCCCGAAACCGGCGACGCTTCATGTGGTAACAATGCCACAAGCCAACGGACGTCGTCCACGGCCAGCGCCAGCCAGCCTTCCTCGGGTCCCCGGCCCACCCGCCCGGTGGTCGGGAGCGCCGAGACCTCGACCACGGCGGAGGTGAAAGCCTGCGGACTGACCACCCGGACCCGGCAGCCGGGATGGGCGGCCGCCAGCTCGAGGTCGGCGCCCAGCTCCCGAACCACTTCGGGTGAACCCGCCACCAGGAGGTCCGCCTTCGCGCCGGCGATCAGGGCGCGGGCGCGGGCCAGGACCTGCTGGTGCCCGCCCAGGGCCAGGGCCACGCCGTCGGCCTCGGGCGGCGCGAAGTCGTCCAGGAGGCTGATGGCCTCGGTGCCGCGCCTGCGCATGCGCCCGAGCAGGTGATCGGTGAATTCGGCCGGTGGCACGGCGACGAACAGGCGTGGTTTCTCCTGCACCACCCGGACGGCCTGCAGATGGACCAGCGCGTTGACGATCTTGCCGATATTGGCCGGATCGCGCCCCATGTCCTGAGCGACGCGGTAGCTGCTGAGCAGACCGTTCCCCCCGGCGGCCAGGCGCAGACAGGCCAGGTAGACCTCGGACTCGGCCCGGGACAGCCCGAGGTCCTTCAGGACCTGGACCTGGCGGCTGGAACGGTTGTCATCGGTCATGGGCCGGGCCTCCCTGAACGCCGTCCGGACCGCCGCGGCCGGCGGTGGCGGGCATGTTGTGGTCGCGAGACCACATTCACCATGCAAGCGGCGGGCCCGTTCGTCAACCCCCAACCGGCGCGCGCGCGATCGCCGACCCCCGGACAGGGTTTTATCGCGATCGAACCGGACCGGTTATGTTGAGTGGTCGCCCGACGCACCTTCAACCAGCCCGGGGAGCCCATGCAGATCCGCAACGTCGCCATCATCGCCCACGTCGATCACGGCAAGACCACGCTGGTGGACCAGATCCTGCGCCAGTGCGACGTCTTCCGGGACAACCAGGTGGTGCGCGAACGGGTCTTGGACAGCGGCGACCTGGAACGGGAGCGGGGCATCACCATCACCTCGAAGAACTTCGCGGTGACCTACGGCGACACGCGCATCAATCTCATCGACACGCCGGGCCACGCCGACTTCGGGGGCGAGGTCGAGCGCGTCCTCAAGATGGCCGACGGCGTGCTGCTGCTGGTCGACGCCTTCGAGGGGCCGATGCCGCAGACGCGCTTCGTGCTGCAGAAGGCGCTGCAGCTGAACCTCAAGCCGGTGGTCGTGATCAACAAGGTCGACCGGCAGAACGCGCGGCCGCAGGAGGTGCTCGACGAGATCTTCAACCTCTTCATCGAGCTGCAGGCGACCGACGAGCAGCTCGACTTCCGCGGCGTCTACGCGGCCGGGCGCGACGGCTGGGCCGTCGGCGAGCTGGAGGACGAGCGCAGGGACCTGCGCCCGCTGCTGGACATGATCGTCAGGCACGTGCCGGCGCCGCCGCAGGAGGAGGGGCCGGTGCAGATGCTCGTCGCGGCGATGGACCACAGCGACTACGTCGGGCGCATCGGCATCGGCCGGGTCGTGCGCGGCACGCTGCAGGCCCGCAAGCCGCTGGTGCTGATCAAGCGCGACGGGACCGAGGTCAGGACGCAGGCCAAGCAGCTCTACGTCTTCGAGAACCTCGGCCGCGCCGAGGTGAACGAGGTGGTTTGCGGGGACATCTGCGCGGTGGTGGGGCTGGACAACGTCGACATCGGCGACACGCTGGCCGACCCGCTCTGCCCCGAGCCGCTGCCGATCATCGCCGTCGACGATCCGACGCTGTCGATGGTCTTCCGCGCCAACGACAGCCCCGGCTACGGCACCGAGGCGCGTTTCAGCACCAGCCGCCAGCTGCGCGAGCGCCTGCTGCGCGCGGCCGAGCGCGACGTGGCCCTGCGCGTGGAGGATTGGCAGGAAGGCTTCAAGGTCTCCGGTCGCGGCGTGCTGCACCTGTCGATCCTGATGGAGACGATGCGCCGCGAGGGCTACGAGTTCCTGGTCGGCCAGCCGCAGGTCATCTACAAGGAGATCGGCGGGCGCAAGGCCGAGCCGGTCGAGGTGCTGACCGTGGACGTCCCGTCCGAGCTGGCGGGCACCGTCATCGAGTACGCCGCCTCGCGCAAGGGCGAGATGGTGCGCATGGAGCAGCGCGAGGGACGGGCCCACCTGGACTTCCACATCCCCAGCCGCGGGCTGATCGGTTTCCGCAGCCGGATGCTGCGCGCGACCGCCGGCGAGATCGTGATGCACCACCGGTTCCACCAGTACGAGTACTTCAAGGGCTCGATCCCCGAGCGCACCTCCGGCAGCATCATCTCGATGCACGGGGGCAAGGCGGTCGCCTTCGCGCTGGATGCGCTGCAGGATCGCGGCGTGTTCTTCGTCGAGCCGGGCGACAACCTCTACACGGGGCAGATCATCGGCGAGAACCCGCGCGACGAGGACATCGTCGTCAACGCCCAGAAGGCCAAGCAGCTGAC
>VGXH01000171.1 GCA_016873405.1 bacterium | reverse complement strand
GGGCGGCTTTCGCGGCCGTGATCGGGCCGCTGGTGGAGGTGCCGGTGCTGATCGGGCTGGTCAACGTCTCGCTGTGGCTGGGGCGGCGGTACTTCCCCGGCGCTGCCGCCACGATCGCGGCCGTGCGCAACTGCGCCGGGGAAGGCAGGCGGTCGTGACGGATCGCGTACTGGACGGCGCCGGCGGCGGGGCGGCGGGCGCGGAGCCGTCCTGGGTGGCCGAAGCGATGGCGTGCCGGACGCAGGACCGCCGCGGCTACCTGTTCCTGTGCGTGGCCAACTCGGCGCGCAGCCAGCTGGCCGAGGGGATCGCGCGGGCGCTGGCGCCGGCGCACGTCCGCGTGATGTCGGCGGGCTCGCAGCCCACGCGGGTGCGGCCCGAGGCCATCGCCGTGCTGGCCGAGATCGGCATCGACGCGGGCGGGCAGCGCTCGAAGAACGTCGCCGAGATCGACCCGGCGCTGGTCGACGCGGTCATCACCCTGTGCGGCGAGGAGGAATGCCCCATGTTCCTGGGGGCGGCGCTCCGCCTGCACTGGGGACTGCCGGACCCGGCTGCGGTGAACGGAGACGAGGCGGCGCGGCTGGACGCCTTCCGCGGCGTGCGGGACGAGCTGCGGCGTCGGCTGGCGGTGGTGTTCGCCGGTGAGCGAACCGGGCCGGACGCGCGCTAGCGGGCGCGGCGCGGCAGAGCGGGGATGCGATCGGCGGGGACGCGATCGGCGGGGATGCGATCGGCGGGGGCGGGCGCCGCCGCTCCCGACGGCTCGAACGGCCGCGACACGCCGACCAGGTCGACCGGCGGCTCGGCGCCCATGACTTCGAAGAACGTGGCCAGGAATCGCCTGGTCAGTTCGGTCCGGCGCAGGCGCGGCGACACCAGCATCGTGCGCGGCCGCTGGTGGCCGAATCCGGGCACGCGGTGCTCGCGCAGCCGTCCGCTCTCCAACTCCCGGAACGCCAGCTCGCGCGAGACGAACCCCAGACCGTGCCCGGCCACGATCTGCCGCAGGACGCCGGCCAGGTCGTCGTAGTAGCAGAGGTTCGTGAAGTCGTCGATGCTGGCGCCGACCTGCTTGAGACGGCGCTTCAGGAAGCGATAGGCGCACCCGTTGTAGGTCTTGAGGAACAGGCGCCGGGGCGCCAGCTCGTCGAGCGCTACCGTCGCAGCGTCGATGCCGAGCGAGGGCGCGCTGACGAAGAGCATCTCGTCCGGCGGCAGCTCCCAGCGGGGGCAATCGGCCAGGTCCAACTCGTCGCAGTGCTCGACCACCGCCAGGTCGTAGCGGCCGCCGGCCAGCCCTTCGAGCACGTCCTCGGGCATCTCGAAAACGACATTGAGATCGAAATTCAGTCCGGAGTGGCCCATGTAGCGCTCGAAGATGTCCGGCAACCGGCCCGCGCCGAAGCAGGGCGTGCAGCAGAACGAGACGCGGTCGCGCAGCTTGTGCTCGGCCACGTTGTGCTCGAGCTCGCGCTCGATCTCCAGGATCGCCCGCGCCTTGTCCACCAGCAGGCGTCCCGCCGGCGTGGCGGTGACGCTCTCGGAGCCCCGCTCCAGCAGGGTCAGCCCGTAGTACTCCTCCAGCTGCCGGACCCGGCGCGAAACGGCCGACTGGGTCACGCACAGGCGCGCGGCGGCGGCCGTGAAGCTGCCGGCGTCGTGGACGGCGACCAGGGTGCGCAGGAGGACCAGTTCCATGGGCCCCAAAATAGCCGGGGCGCGGGCGGTTGTCCATGCCCGCCGCGCATGGGGGTCATGCGGAGCCGTCGTTTGACTTGCCTCGGCGGCAAACTACCATCGCCCAACGGGTTCTGACGCAGAACGCGCCCCGTGGACCGGTTGAAACAGGGAGGCTCACATGCTGCAGATTCTTGCGACGCGACGCAGGATGCTCGCGGGCGTGATCGCCGTGCTGGCGATCGGCTCGCTGGGCATCTGGGGATGCGCCGATCACCCGACCGAGTACGACAATCCCAACGACAGCATCATCACCACGAAGACGCCCACGGCCCTCATCGAGGCCGCGACGCTGGCGGAGTGGATCGCCGAGGGACGCCTCAACAGCACCGATCCGGGCAGCCGCGACAAGGTGGTCATCATCACGGTGTCGACGGTCGCCAAGTATAACGAGGGGCACATCCCCGGCTCCCAGCTGTGGAACTACGACACCGAGCTCTATCAGACGCGCCTCGAAGGCGTGGCCGCCGGGTCCACGATGGTCGCGAGCGGCCCCGCGCTCGACACCTTCCTGAGCCGGGCCGGCATCGACGAGCATACGACCGTCGTCTTCACGGCCAGCACGGCGGGCGTCACCAACAACCCCGCCCAACCCTTGGATCGGCGCGACCTGCGCGAAGCCACCCGCGGCTGGTGGACGCTGCGCTACTGGGGCTTCCCCAAGGAGCGGATCAAGGTCCTGCAGGGCGGCGACGTGGGCTGGACCGCCGCCGGCAACTCGCTCGTGACCGAGGTCCCGACGATCACCCCGTCCGACTTCAGCATCCGCGACCTGGCCGCCACCAGCGAGTTCCGCGGCGACCTGCGCGTGTCGATCGGCGAGATGATCCGGGCCGTCGACGCCGCCAACAACGGCACGACGCCCGACGTCAAGTTCCTGGACGTGCGCGGCGGCACGCCGCTGCCGACCAGCAAGATCGGGCCGGCGCAGCTCGATTCCTGGAACGCCTACTACGTCGCGGGCACGTCCGGCACGCTGCTGCCGCTCGCGGACCTCGTGGCGCGCCTGGCCACCTTCGGCGTCACGGAAGCCACCCCCCTGACCTACGTCAACTGCCAGGGCGGCGTGAAGTGCACGATCCCGTTCTTCATCCTCGACGGCATGCTCGGTTGGCAGGTGCAGTCGTACAACGGCTCGTGGGGCCAGTGGAGCGCCTACGGCACCGACACCATCGCGGACGCCTGGGAGACCGACCTCAACACGCCGGGTACGGCGGTGCCGCGCAGCACGGGGACCTGGACGCCGGGCTCGGTGGCGATCGACCCGGTGGCCAATGCCGCCTACGGCCTTTCGGACCCGCGCGCCAACCAGATCGAGAACGAAGACGCGGCCTACTTCTCCAGCGGCGGCACCACGACCCCGCCCCCCGGCGGCGGCGACGGCGGCGGCAGCGGCTGCTGATGCGGAATGACTGTTCCTCCGCCCCCGCGCGGGGCGGTCACGAAACCAGCTAAGGAGAAGTGACCCATGAATCGAACCAGGAGCATCTTCGCGATCGCGGCCGTCGCCGCCCTGGTCGCGCTGGCGGCCCCGGCCCTGGCCGGACCCCAGTTCACCTTCGGCGACGACGACAAGGGATCGTTCCAGATCGACGTCAAGAGCCAGTTCCAGATGACCATGCGCGACTACGACGTCGACAACGACGACGACGAGGCCGCCATGAACTTCAACTTCCGCCGCAACCGCGTGGCCTTCATGGGCGCCTGGGGCGAGAAGCTGAGCCTGTACGCGCAGACCGAGTACGCCGAGGACGTGAACCTGGGCCTGTTCGGCCTCGCGGACGCGGACCAGGGCTCGGCGTTCCAGATGCTGGACGCCGTGGCGCGCATCGACATGAGCGAGGCGTTCAAGCTGAACGTCGGCAAGTTCAAGTACAACCTGTCGCGCGAGAACCTGGAAGCCTGCGAGGATCCGCTGTCGCTGGACCGCTCGCTGTTCATCCGGGCGCCGCTGGTCACCACCCGCGACATGGGCGTGGCGCTGTGGGGCAACCTGTCCGAGGGCAGGTTCCAGTACCGCCTGGACATGATGGAGGGCCGCAAGGCCGTCTCGACGTTCGCGGCGCCGGCCAACAAGTTCCGGTACAGCGCGCGGGCGCACCTGTCGCTGGGAGACTCGGAGACCGGCTACGGCTACAAGGGCAGCTACCTGGGCAAGAAGAAGGTCATGACGATCGGCGCCGCCGTGCAGACCGAGCCCGAGGTCGTGTACCAGGACGTGGTGGCGAAGACCGGCAAGCTGGACTACAACGCCTACACGGTGGACTTCTTCTACGAGCGCCCGGTGCAGGAGACCGGCGCCGTGACGCTGTCGGCCGCCTACGAGAACATCGACTTCGACGACGGCTACCTGGGGATCAATCCGGATCCCGGCACGTGCGGGCTGAATGGGCAGAAGAACGGCTGGTACGCGAAGGCGGGCTACATGCTGCACACGCGCCCGCTGCAGTTCTTCGCGCGCTACGAGTCGTGGAAGTTCGGGCTGCTGAACAATGTCTACAACCAGCAGATCGACTGGCTGAGCTTCGGCGCGAACTACTTCATGATGGACAACGTGCTGAAGCTGACGGTCGAGTACAGCGGCATGAGCTTCGACCAGAAGGGCGAATTCGACGGACTGAACTCGAACGACAGCGGCACGCTGATCACGCAGCTGCAGATGGTGTTCTAGTCCCGGATTCGTCGCCGTAACGGCCGGCGGGCTCCTGCGGGGGCCCGCCGGCCTTCGCTTGCGGCGCGGGGGTGGAGTCGGACCGTCAGCGGCCGGTCGCCGCCGGGACCGGGGCCGCGGGCGGCGTCACGGCGCGCAGCACGGCGTCCAGCTCTTCCGGCTCGACCTTGACCGGCAACATGGTCGCCTGCGGCCGCGCGGCGCGCGGACCCCGCAGCCAGCGCTCCAGTCGGGCGCGGCTCCAGGCGCTGTCGACGGCCGCGGGATGGAAGGCGCCGGTCAGGCCCGAGAGATCCGGGCCGTCGCCGCCGGTCCCCTGCGGCCCGTCGGGCGTCAGGGCCTGGTGGCAGCCGCCGCACAGCCGGGCGAACGTGCGCAGGCTGTCGTCGCTGCCGGCGCGGAACCGCACCTGGTAGCGGGGAGAGCCGCCGAAGCGGTCGGCGTCGCGCAGCAGGACCGCGGCCAGCGTGTCGGCGCTCCGGGCGCCCAGGCCGAACGCCGGCATGGCCGCGGCCGGGTTGACCAGCGCCTCGCGCAGCTCCGCCTGCGTGCGCGGCCAGGCCACGGTGTCCAGGTCGATGGCCAGCCGCTCCCCCTTGCCCCCGGTCACGTGGCAGCGGCGGCAGCCCAGGCTGTCGCGCAGCGCCGCGGCCCGCGGCAGCACCGGCGAGCCGGGCAGCGCCCACGCCGCCGCCGCGCCCGTCAGCAACCGGTGGTGGGCCAGGTCCGGCCGCGCGGCGCGCGCATCGCCGCGATGGCAGTCGACGCAGCCGCCGTGGCGCGCGTAGTGGGGCGCGTGGCAGTCCAGGCAGGCCGAGGCGGCGGGCGCGGGCGCCGGGTCCGCCGCCGGGGGCGCGACGTCGGCACGGGCGGGCGCAGCCGTCGGCGCGGCGGCGGGTCCCGTCGCCAGCAGCGCCGCCGTCGCCAGCGTCGTCAGAACGGCCCGCGCAGCTGCC
>VGXH01000170.1 GCA_016873405.1 bacterium | reverse complement strand
GCCGCCGGCGCCGCGCGCCTGGCCGTCCTCGACTTCAAGACCGGCGACCTGCACGCGAAGAAGGATGTCGCGCGCGGCGAGGAACTGCAGGTCCTGCTCTACGCCGCGGCCGTCGCCGCCGGCGCCGTGACGATTGCCGGTCCCGGCGCCCCGGTCCCGGCCGGCGTCGGCATCGCCGAGGGCGCCTACTACGCGCTGGCCGCCGGCGCGGCGATCGGCGCGCGCGTCGACCTGCCGGCGCTCGACGGCGAGGGCCGCCCGCTGCTGCGCGAGGGCGCCGCGCGCCTGGTGAAGCTGGCCTGCGAGGCCGCGGCTCCCGACGGCCCCTTCCCGCTGGTGCCGCGCGCGGCGGGCGGCGAGCGCCTGTCGCGCCTGCCCTGCGACCGCTGCGACTGGCGCGGCGTCTGCCGCCTGGAGGAGGCGGACCTGCCGGCGCCGCTGCGCCGCCGCGTGGAGACCCTGGTCAACCAGAAGGAGGACCAGTGGTGAACCCGGTCGAGCAGTCGCGCGCCGTGCAGCTGGAGGCCTCGTCGCCGCTGCGCTCGGTCGTGCTGGGCGCCGCCGCCGGCTCCGGCAAGACCACGGCGCTGGTCAACCGCTTCCTGCGCCTGTGCCTGGAGGACACGCCCGCGCGCGCCAACCCGGGCACCGTGCTGGCGGTCACCTTCACGCGCAAGGCCGCCGTCGAGATCCAGGAGCGCCTGCTCCGCGAGGCGCGCGCGCTGGCGCTGGCCGATCCGGGCGAGCGCGCGCCCCGACTCGCGCGCCTGTTCGGCCCGCGCGACGGACGCGCCCCCGAAGCGCGCGAGATCGCCGCCGCCGGCGCGCTCTACGAACAGCTCCTGGCCGACACCGCCGCGCTGCAGCTGGGCACCATCCACTCGTTCTGCCAGGTCGTGCTGGGCCGCTTCGCGCGCGAGGCCGGCCTGGACCCGACCTTCGGCGTGCTCGAGGAGCCGGTCGACCTGCACGACGAGGCCTTCGACCGCCTGGTCGGCGAGATCGCGCGCGATGAACGACTGGCACAGGCGGCGCGGCGCCTGGGCGCGCACCCGGACACCCTGCGCCGCCGCCTGCAGCCCTGTTTGGACGACGCGATGCGCCTGGAGCGCTGGCTGGCCGCCGAAGGACGGCGGCCGCGGCCGCGCGCCGGCGAACTGGGCCGCCTGGCGGCCGACCTGCGCCGCGCCCTGCTGCCCGGACTCGAACCGGTCGACGG
Organism: bacterium; assembly: GCA_016873405.1. The sequence continues at coordinate 4,228 of VGXH01000170.1, read as the reverse complement.
CGGCGACGACGGGCCCGGCGCGCACGACGACGCGCGCGCGCGACTCGGCGCCCGGCTGGCCGAGGCCCTGGAGCGGTTCGCCGCCGGCCTGATCCCGGCCGCCGAGGCGGAGTTCGCCGACTTCCCCGGCAAGTCGCACCAGACGCTCGGCGAGCTGGCCGCCGGCGCGACCGACCTGGCGGAAGCGTTCGCCGCGGGCGCTGTCAGCGCCGGCGCCAGTGCCGCCGGCGCCAGTGCCGCCGGCGCCAGTGCCGCCGGCGCCAGTGCCGCCGGCGCCAGTGCCGCCGGCATCAGTGCCGCCGCCGCCGCGCTGCGCCTGGCCGCCGGCGCGCGCTCGCTCCTGCTGACCCAGCAGGGCAAGGTCAGGTCGTTCACGAAGAGCCGCGATCCCGTCTTCAAGCCCGCCTTCAACGCGCTGGTAGCCACGCAGGCGCTGCCGGCTTTGGCGCTGGTCCGCGACCTGGGGCGCGTGGACCTGCTCGAGGACAACGTGGCGCTGCTGCGACTGGGGCTGCGGCTGCTGGACATCGTCGATGAGCTGAAGCGCCGCGACCGCGTGGTCGACTTCCAGGACCTGGAGGACCTGGCCAGCGGCCTCCTGGCCGATCCCGAGCGCGCGGCCGAGCTGCAGTTCCGGCTCGACGAGGCGATCCAGCACGTTCTGGTCGACGAGTTCCAGGACACGAACCTCAACCAGTGGGACCTGCTGCGGCCGTTCGTCGAGGAGTTCCGCGCCGGCGGCGACGACCGCCTGCGCACCGTGTTTCTGGTCGGCGACGTCAAACAGTCCATCTACGGCTTCCGCGGCGCCTGGCCGCAGCTGTTCGCCGACATCGCGCTGGAGATGGCGGACTACGGCTGCGCGGTGCTGCAGCTGCCGACGAACTTCCGCAGCCGGCGCGCCGTCGTCGAGGGCGTGGGCGAGCTGTTCAACGCGCCGCCGCTGGCCGGACGCCTGGAGCCCGGCCAGGAGCAGGGCGCGCGCCAGGCCTGGGCGCGGACCGACGCGCCCGGCGTCTTCGTCGCGCACGCCCCGTTCCCCGATCCCGATGATCCCGAGCGCGGGGGCGGCGGCGGCGAAGCGGCCGCCGCGCGCGCGGCGGCGGCGCTGGCGCGGCGCCTGCGCGACGAAGGCGAACCCGTGTTCGACCCCGCGCTGGACCGCGAGCGACCGCTGCGCTGGGGCGACGTGTTGGTGCTGGCCGGGACCAGGACCGCGTTCGCGCTCTACGAGCGCGCCTTCCGCGAGGCCGGCATCCCGTTCACGCCGCCGGGCCGCGGCATGCTGGCGGGGGGCCGCGAGGTGCAGGACCTGCTGGCGCTGCTGCGCTGGCTGACGTGGCCCGACGACAACGAGGCGCTGGCCACGGTGCTGCGCTCGCCGATCGCGCGCCTGGACCAGGCGGCGTTCCAGACCCTGCTCGCGGCGCGCGGTCCCGCCGAACGCCAGGAAGACGGCCGCCGGCGCGGGCCCTCGCGGACGCTGTGGCAGGCGCTGCGCGAATCCAGCGACCCGCGCGCGGCCGAGATCGCGGAGTTGCTGGCGCAGTGGCGCCGCAAGCTGGACTTCGAGCCCTGCCACGACCTGCTGCGGCGCCTGGCCCGCGAGGGCGAACTGGCGACGCGCTTCCAGGTCGCGCTCGGCGAGCAGGCGCGCTTCAACCTGGAACGGCTGTTCGACCTGGCCCTGGGCGGGGACGTGCCCGCGACACCGACCGCGCGCCGGCTGGCCGAGGCGATCGCGCGCGCCGCCGCGCGCGGCAACCAGGAGGAGGCGCCGCTGCCGGGCGACGCCGAAGGGCGCGTGCGCTTCCTGACCATCCACGGGGCCAAGGGACTGGAAGCGCCGGTGGTGCTGCTGGTCGACGCCGACCGCGGCGCCGGGCGCGAGGGCGGACGCGTCGTGCTCGGGCGCGAGGACCGGCGGCCGCCGCTGCTGCTGCGGACGGACTCGCAGCAGCGCGCGGGTTTCGAGCTGCCGGACGGCGTCGAGCCGCCGCCCGACTCCCTGGCCGTCGCCGTCGCGGCGCAGCGCGCCGCGGCCGCGGCCGAACGCGCCCACCTGCTCTACGTGGCGCTGACGCGAGCCCGTGACCGCCTGCACGTCATCGGCGGCGACCGGGCGCGCGCCGGCGGCGACGAGCCCGACAGCCCGCTGCGTGCCCTGCGCGCGGCGGCGGCGGCGGTCGCGGCGCGGGCCGGCGCCGAGGGACGCGCCGCGCCGGTCGAGGCTCCCGCGAGCGAAGCCGACCAGCTCCATGCCCTCGCCGCCGCCGAACCCGCGGTCGCCGCGCGCCTCCCGCAGGAGCCGCCGCCGGCCCCGGCGCCGTGGCGGCCGCCGGCGCGGCGGCCGCGGTTCACGCTCGTGCGCCCGTCCGCGGCGGCCGACGACCTCCGCGCCGATCGCGACGAGGCCGGCGTCGGCGAACCTCCGCCCCCCGCGGCCGCGGTCACGGACCTGCCGCCGGGCGCCGACCCGGCCGCGCACGGCGACCAGGTGCACCGCCTGCTGCAGGCGGCCGGCAACGCCGGCGCGCTGCCGGCGGGCGCCGGCCCGGCCCACGCCGAAGCGGCCGCGCCCCTGGCCGACCCGGCCCTGGCCTGGGTGTTCACGCCGCCGCCTGGCGGGCTGGCCGCCGGCGAGGTGCCGGTGATCGGGCTGCGCGCGCCGCCGCCGCCGCCCGCGGCCGCCGGCGCCGGGCCCGAGCAGCGCATCACGGGCGTCATCGACCGGCTGGTCGTGCGCCCCGACGGCGTCGACATCGTGGACTACAAGACCAATCGCGGCGCGGCCGAACCGGCGCGGCGCGCCTGGCTGGCCGCGCACTACCGGCCCCAGCTGCAGGCCTACCGCGAGGTGCTGGCGCAGGTCTACCGCGACCGCCCGGTCCGCGCCTGGCTGCTGTTCACGGACCCGGCGGTGCCGGCGGGCGCGAGGCTGGAGAGGATCGATTGAGCCCGACCGGGCGGGGGCGCGCGGCGGCGCCGGGATCACCGCGGGCGACGATGGAACCGGGGGCCCCGCGCGGTCGCGGAGCCCCCGGATGCCATTCCGCCGCGCCTTCTGCTCCGCGGGGCCGGCCTCAGGACGCAGGTCAGCGCTTGAGTTCCTCGCGCAACTGCTTGAGCTCCATCCGCAGCGCCTCCATCTCCTGGCGCACCTCGTCCAGCGCGTCGTCGGCCAGGCGCTTGCGCTCGATGATGATCTCGCGCTCGCCGTCGGCGCCGTCGCGACCCATCCGGCGCAGCAGGCGCGGCGCCGTCATCATCACGTCCTGGTCGTCGTCGCCTGAGAAGCGCAGCCGACGCGACGCCAGAGCCTCCCCGCCGGTCGCGTCCTGCGGCAGCTTGCCCAGCTTCGCGGTCACCTGCTGGCGGCTGCCCTTGCGCAGGACCTGCAGCGGCATCTCGTCGCCCGGCTTCGTGCCGGCCATCGCCTTGTGCAGGGCGTCCGGCGAGGCGACCTCCGTGTCGCCCGCCTTGACGATCACGTCGCCCGCGCGCAGGCCCGCCTCGGCGGCGGGACTGCCGGTGGCGACCTCGGTGATCAGCACGCCGGCGCCTTCCTTGACGCCGAAGTACTCGCCGAGCTGGTCGTTCAGCGCATCGAGGTGAACGCCAAGCCAGCCGCGGTCCTCGTCCAGACGGCGGATGACGACGCGGCGCTCCCCATCCTCGTCATCGCCCTCGAAGAAGACGCGCGGCGCGCGGCCTTCGCCCTTCGGCAGGACCATCACCTTCGTGTCGCCGTCCTCGAACCACTCGAAGTCCTCCAGGCCCTCGAGGCCCTCGAGGCCCTTCAGCTCCTTGAGCGCCTCGAGCCCCTCCAGACCGCGCAGGCGGCCGCTGTCGAGCGCGATGCGGCCGGCCGCGCGCTCGCCGATCTCGACCGGGAGCTTCACCTGCCGGCCGTCGCGCAAGACCACCAGCGCGGCTTTCGTGCCCGGCGCCAGGTCGCGCACGGCCTTCGTCAATGCCGCCTGGTCCGTGGCGGGACGGCCGTTCAATTCGAGGATCACATCGCCGTCATGCAGGCCCGCCTTCGCGGCGGGGCTGTCGTCCACGACTTCGTTCACCAGGACGCCGGGGCGATCGCCCAGCTGCAGGGCTTTGCCCATGCTCGGCGAGACCTCCTGGAGCATGACGCCCAGGTAGCCGTCGGCGGCGGCGGGGCCGGCGGCGGTCAGCAGAAGGAGGATTGCGGAAACGGACGCAGCCAAGCCCAAAA
>VGXH01000169.1 GCA_016873405.1 bacterium | reverse complement strand
GCACCGCCACCGAGATCTTGTCCGCCCTTCCCGGCGACGCCGGTTCCCCCGCGTACTGCCAGTCCGGCCGCGCCTCGAGATAGCCCGCCTCGACCTGGTGGCGCCCGTTCCAGCGCCATTCGCCGAACAGGGCCGCCATGGTCTCGTCGCGGCGATAGCCGAAGGCGCGCCAGCCGGTGGCGTCGGCCCGCTGCCGGACGTGGTGCACCTCGACGCGCAGACGCCAGCGCCGGTCCAGCGGCAGCAGGCCGCGCAGGGACAGCTGCCGCAGCCAGCCGGCGTAGTCGTGGTCGTAGACGCCGTCGCGGTGGACCTGCGCGGCCGCCGTCTCGTGGAGCGCGAGTTCCGCCTCGGCCAGCGCGCGTGGACCCGGCGTCCAGGCCACGCGCACGTCCAGGGCGTTGTCGCGCCCGCTCTGGCGGGCCAGCGCGGGCGACGGCGCCGGATCCGGGAACTCGCGCCGGAACTCCCGCCGCCAGCGGCCGGTCGAGGTCAACGTCCAGCGCCCGCTCTCCTGGCGGAACAGCCAGTCGACGCCGTCGGCCGCCTGTTCGACGCGACCGCCGAGGGGATTCTTCTCCGCGTAGACCGGATCCTCCCGCACGAAGAGCACCTGCGCGTAGCGCTCGCGCCCGGCGTCCGGCGTCCACAGGAAGCCCAGCCGCAGGTCGAGATCCTCCTTGTCGTACGCCGGCTGCACCTGGAAGACGCCGGCGAGCCGCGGGGTGACCGCGGCCTCCAGCCCCAGCCAGGTGTCCCGGCGGCCGAACGGCAGGTGCCGCGTCTGCCGCCAGACGATGTCGTTGCGCAGGCGCAGGCCGGGCGCCAGTTCGGCGTTGAGGGCCCACTGCGCGTCGATCAGCAACTCCTCGGTGTGCACGCTGCCGAACGTGGCCAGCAGGGCGCTGCCGGCCAGGCGCTGCCGCTCCCACGCGGCGCGCTGGTCCGGATGCGCGGCGTAGTTGACCAGCGGGTGCAGCAGCAGCAGACGGTTGCGCAGGTCCCGCTCAAAGGGCCAGTCGGGCTCGGCCGCGGGCGCCGGCGCGGCCGCCGCAGCCGACATCAGCGCGAGCGCCAGCGCTGCCGCGTTTCGCGATCCGTCGTCGCGCCACTTGTCGTCGCGCCACTTGCGCCGGCGCAACAGCCGCCGCGCGCGCCCGCGGTCACCAACCGGCCTCACCGCCGCCGCCGCGCGACCCACCACGCCACCGCCCCTCCGAACGCCACCGTCCACACCGGCAGCCCCGAGTAGCGCACGAGGCGCACCGGGGACTGGCTCGCCGCCGGCGTCAGCACCAGGTCCGCGTCCATCTCCGCTCCGGCGTAGGCGCGATACAGGCGCGTCAGCCACCGGCCGGCGTCCAGGCCGGCGCCCGCCGCGGGGTAAGCGGCAGTGATGGCGGCGTGCTCGCCGACGCTCAGGCGGTTGGCGTAGAGCGTGCGGGCGCCGGGGAAGTCGACGCGCCCGTCCGCGGCCACGTACAGGCTCACCGGGCTGTAGCCGCCGGCGCTGATCTGCGAGATGCGCAGCGGGTAGATCGGCTGGGCCGCGGCGAAGCGGAAGGTCATGGGCTGCAGCGCCGGGTACCAGTAGTCGGGGGCTGCCCTGTCGGGCGCCGCCTTGCCGTACGGCCAGCGGGGCGCGGCCGCGGCCGTGGAGTCGATGGACATGGCGACGAAGTACCAGCCGTCGGCGACGTACTCGGCCAGGATCGGCGCCACCAGCGCGCGGTTGCCCTCGTGCAGGAAGCCCCAGGCCGTCAGCGAGTCGGTCAGCGCGTCGGCTTCGGTGGCGGCCACGATCTGCGTGCGGTAGATGCCGATGACCTCGTCGTCGATGATCTCGACGCCGCCATCGCCCAGTCCGCGGCCGCCGAGCACGTCGGGGCGGGATTCGCAGTTCCAGAACGAGTCGCGCGAGCGGACGACGGGGGCCGTCAGCGCGCTGAGCTGGCGGAACAGCTCGGGGTCCGCTTCGGTCACCTCGGGCAGGGAGGGCACCGGCACCAGCCACGCGAAGTCGGTGGGCTCGCCCCAGAAGCGGGGCAGGATGCTCAGTTCCTCGATCCCGGCTGTGGCGTCGTGGCGCAGGAACGCCGTCTGCCCCGGCTCCCAGACCGGGAAGCCGTACGGCGAGACGTAGCCGCCGTCGGCGCGCGCGTCGCCGGGCACAGCGCCCGCCAGCGCCAGAAACAGCGGCAACAGGGGCATCGCCGCGCCCGCCCGCCCGCGCCGCTGCGAGATCTCTTGCATGGCCGCCTCCCTCACTGGAACCTTGCCGCGAGATAGACCCGGGCCCAGGCGCCCGACAGATTCGAGTCGCGTCCGTAGCGCCCGCCGATGGTGCCGCCGCTGCCGACCAGGCCGGTCTCCAGACCGATCGCCTGTCGCCCGTGGCCCAGCGTCCACTCGGGGCCGACGCTGACGCCGAACCCGCGCAGCCAACCGGACTCGCGCAGCGGCTGGTCGGCGTCCAGTCCGCTGCCGACGGGCAATGTCTCGCGCACCCAGGCCAGTTCCAGCCGCCAGCCCAGGTTCACCCGGAAATCCGGCCGCGGCGCCAGGTCCCAGCGCTGGCCCAGCTCCAGCGGCACCACCGCCAACTCCGACCCGAGGCCCTCGAACGTCGGGCCGTGGTTCAGCAGATCGCCGCTCGCCCAGCCGTAACCCGCGCCGAGGTAGACGAAGTTGCGCTCGGAGAGCCGCGCGCCCAGCCGCGCCTCCAGCACGGGGAGGCTGCCGTAGACCTCGTCCATGTCGTCCTGGAGCAGGGCCAGCCACCGCAGGCCGGCTTCCAGCGCCGGCTGGAGCGGCGCGCGTGCCTTCGCTGACGGCGGTGTGAGTGGCTCCACTGCGAACTCCGGCTCCGGGGCGGCCAGCAGGAGAGCGGGCGCCAGCAGGGCGACCAGGACGACCAAGACGACCAAGACGACCGGCCAGCGGCGCCGGACTGCCGCGGGGCCGGCCCGCGGGCCGCGCGGGCGCAAGGTGCGGCGGGACATCGTGCCTCCGATCAGACCAGGCGCGTCCGGTACGCGTCGGCGAACAGCGCCGGCTGGCCCCCGGTGTGCCAGAACAGGATCGTGTCGGTCTTGGCGAAGAAGCCGCGGCGGATCAGATCCAGCAGCCCGGCGGCGGCCCGCCCGGTGTCCCCCGGGTCCAGCAGCAGGCCCTCCCGGCGGGCGAACTTGACGATCGCCTCGCGCTCCCGCCCGGTCAGCACGCCGTAGCCGGCCTGGCAGTAGGTGTCGTCGACCAGCACGTCGTCCGGCGTGAAGCGGCAGCGCTCGCCCAGCTTTTCGGCGCCCTGCGTGGCCAGTTCACAGACGCGATCGGCGAGCCAGGCCGCGCTCTCGTCGATGCTGATGCCGAGCACCTTGCTGCGGCAGCCGGACAGCCGCCCGCCCAGCAGCAGGCCGGCCTGGGTGCCGCCGCTGGAGGTGCCGAAGACCATCCAGTCGGGGTGGGGGCCCTGCTCGCAGGCCTCGGCCATCGCGTGGGCGTAGCCGAGCACGCCGGTGGGGCTGGAGCCGCCGTAGGGCACGAAGTAGGGGCGGCGGCCCTCGGCCCGCAGGCGTTCGCAGGTCTCCAGCTGGACCTGCTCGCGCCGCGCGCGCTCGGCCACCCAGACGACCGTGGCGCCGCAGAGCGCATCCAGCAGCAGGTTGCCGTCCGGGCAGACGGGCTGATCGCCGCTGAGGACCAGCACGCAGCCCAGGCCGCAGCGCGCGGCGGCGGCCGCCGTCTGGCGGCAGTGGTTCGACTGGGCCGCCCCGGCGGTGACCACGGTGTCGGCCCCCTGCTGCAGGGCCTCGGCCAGCAGGAATTCCAGCTTGCGCGTCTTGTTGCCGCCCAGCGCCAGGCCGGTCTGGTCGTCGCGCTTGACGAACAGCCGCGGCCCGCCCAATGCGGCGGACAGGCGGGGGAGTTCCTCGATCGGGGTCGGCAGGTGGGCGAAACGCAGGCGCTCGGCGGCGATCATCGTCAGCTCCTTCGCGGGGGCGCGGACGGGCGCCGTGTCCCGCCCGGCCGCCTGCGCGCATTGTAGCACGATCTGCCGGCCGCGGTCGTGCCGCCCGCCGCCAGCCGGACCGGCGGCCGTCTGGCGCGACCCCCCGCCCACCGTGTATAGTGCCCCCCAAGCCTGCGGCCGCCGGCCGCGCCCCGACCCCAGCGAACCGGAAACAAGGCGCCCATGACCGATCCCGTCCGCCATTTCATCCTCGGCGCCGCCGGCCACGTCGACCACGGCAAGACCGCCCTGGTCACCGCGTTGACCGGCACCAACACCGACCGCCTGAAGGAGGAGCAGGAGCGGGGCATCAGCATCGAACTGGGCTTCGCCGAGCTGGACCTGGGCGACGGCGTGCACCTGGGCGTAGTCGACATGCCGGGGCACGAGAGGTTCGTCAAGCAGATGGTCTCGGGCGCCGGCGGCGTGGACCTGGCCTTCCTGGTGATCGCCGCCGACGAGGGCGTGATGCCCCAGACGATCGAGCACCTGGAGATCCTCGATGCGCTGCGCGTGCGCAGCGGCGTGGTCGTGGTGACCAAGACCGACATGGTGGACGCGGACTTCGTGGGCGTGGTGCGCGAGGAGGCCGCGGACCTCGTGAAGGGCACTTTCTTGGCAGGAAGGCCCATCGTCGCGGTGTCCGCGCACGCGGGGACCGGGCTGGACGAGCTGCGCGCCGCGCTCAAGCGCGAGGCCCTGGCCCTGCCGCGCCGCGCCGAGCAGGGCCTGTTCCGCCTGCCGGTCGACCGCGTGTTCACGATGCCGGGCGCCGGCGTGGTCGTGACCGGCACCTGCTGGTCGGGCGCCGTGGTCGAGGGCGACAAGCTGCTGGTCGAGCCGGGCGCGCTGCCGGTGCGCGTGCGCGAGGTGCAGGTGCACAGCCGCCCGGCCGCGCGCGGCGCCTCGGGGCAGCGGCTGGCGCTGGCCCTGCACGGGGTCAAGCGCGAGGACGTGGAGCGCGGGCTGCAGGTCGTCGCCCCGCGCGCGGCTGCGGCGACCAGGCGGCTGGACGTGCGCGTGGACCTGATGAAGCACTGCCGCCGCGCCGTGAAGAACCGCCAGCGGCTGCACGTGCACCATGCCGGGCGTGAGGTGCTCGGGCGCATCGTCCTTCTGGACGCCGCTGAACTGGGCGGCGAGGCGCCGGGCGCCGCGCGCACGGCCTTGGCCCAGCTGCACCTGGAGGACGATCTGGTGGCGGCCCACGGCGACCGCCTGGTGCTGCGGTTCTACTCGCCGCTGGTCAGCGTGGCCGGCGGCGTGGTGCTGGACACCGCGCCGGCGCAGCACAAGCGCTTCGACGACGACGTGCTCGCGCAGCTGGCGGTGCTGGAGAAGGGCTCGCCCGAGGAGCTGTTCCTCAAGAAGCTGCAGGACGCGGGCACCGCCGGGCTGGCCGTCGACGCCGTCGCGGCCTGGGCCGACCACCCGCT
>VGXH01000168.1 GCA_016873405.1 bacterium | reverse complement strand
CCCCCGCCCACGGTGTCGCCGCGCCTGACCTTGTAGGTGACGCGTTCCCAGCCGGCGGGCGGCTCGTAGCGGCCGCCGCCCTTGGCCTTCTTCGCCGCCTTGGCTGCCGTCTTGCCCCCCGACGCCGCGTTCGCGCCGCCGGCGGCCTCGGCCAGTCTCGCGGCCGCCTGCGCGCTGAGCTGGCCGGGCATGGGGATCAGCAGCTCGTCGCCGGGATGGATCAGGTAGGGCTTGGCCAGCTTGTTGGCCCTGGCGATCTCGGCCACGCTCGTGCCGTACCTGCCGGCGATGCGTCCGAGGGTCTCGCCGCGCGCCACGCGATGCCGGCTCCAGGTCAGGCGCTTGTCCGCCGGCAGCTTCGCCAGCGCGACCTGCGCCGCCGGGCCGGTCCCGCGCGGGACCTTCACCTGGTAGGTCTTGCCGTCCGGCGCCGCCAGCCCGCGCACGAGGGCCGGGTTGAGCGCCTCGATCACCGACTCCTCGACGCCGGCGCAACGGGCCACGACCTTCAGGTCCGTCGCCGCGTCCACCGGCAGCAGGTCGTACTGGAGCGGGCGCGCGGCGGGCACCGTGAAGCCGTAGCGTTCCGGATCCTCGCCGATGCGCGCGGCGGCGATGAACTTCGGGATGTGGTCCACCGTCTGCTGCGGGAGCTTCAGGTTCCAGAAGTCGTCGTGGCCGTGCCGGTTGATGGTGCGCTCGACGCGCCCTTCGCCCGTGTTGTACGCGGCCAGCACCAGCGCCCAGTCGCCGAACTGGTTGTAGAGGGCGCGCAGATAGCGGCACGCCGCTCGCGTGGAGGCCTCGAGGTCGCGTCGTTCGTCGATCCACCAGTCGATGCGCAGTCCGTTGCCGCGCCCCGTCGGAGCCATGAACTGCCAGTAGCCGACGGCCTTCGCGTACGAGACCGCGCGGGGACTCAGGCCGCTCTCGATCATCGCCAGGTAGAGCAACTCGCGCGGCAGGCCGTTCTCGTCGAGGATCGCCGTGATCATCGAGTCGACCTCCGCGCGCCTCTCCAGCCAGATCTGGACATGGTCGCGGCCGCGCCCCGAGAAGTAGTTCACCCAGCGCGTGACCGCCTGGTTGTCCACCTTCAGGAGGTCGACGGTGATGGCCGGCAGGTGCGCCCCGGTGGCCGGGACGAGCGAGTCGGGGAAGGCCAGCTGGCCCAGCCGCGCGTAGCCGTCGGCCAGCAGCGAGTCCGCGGCCGTCGGGTCGCCGGCGAACGCGTACTGCTCGGCCAGCACCGCCGCCAGCAGCCCCGCGCGCCGCAGCAGGCTGGCGCGCTGTTCGAGGTAGAGCGAATCGGCCTCGGCCGGGGGCGGCAGTTCCGCCTGGTCGGCCAGCACGAACAGGTGGTCCTGGGCGGCGTCCAGCCGGCCTTCGGCCGCCAGCGAGAGCGCGCTCTGCGCGAGTTTCTCCAGCGAGGCCAGCGAGGCGCGGCCCTGCCCGTCGAGTTCGAGTTCGACCAGGGGCTCGGCCGTCAGCTCCAGAGCCCCGTCCGCTTCCCCGTCCCGGAGGCCGAAGTCGGGGCCTTCGCGCTCGAAGCTGCCGTGTTCGGCCAGATAGCGGCCGGGCGCGTCGGCCGGCCCCGTGCGCGGCGCCCCGCCCGAGGCGCAACCGGACAGCCACGGGAACAACGCGGCGCCGGCCAGGGCCAGACACAGGCCGTGGCGGAACAAGTGCCTGCGGCACAACGATCTGGCCCACAGGAGGGTGGCGGAAAACGTCATCCTTGGCAGTCCTTCCGGTCGGGAGCGCCTTGGTACCGGTCGGGTAAAGCGGGGTTCCCGGCTCGAGCTCCGTCAGCTGGATGTCCCGCGGAAGATAGCAGGTACCGGACCAGCCGCCAACGTCAATGCTTGAAAAAATCCTGATCATAGGTCATAATTAAGGCAGGGATGAACCCCGTATCGAGCCCAGGGAAGCGCACGGCTCCGACCATGGACCACAACCTGACCGGCCTGCGGCGCCTTCTGGCTGCCGAACTGCCGCTCGAGGCGATCGGCCCCGCGCAGCGCGACGCCGTGCGCCGCGCCCTGCGGTCGGGCGAACGGGCACGCCTGCGCGCGGTGGGGCGCGCCGTCGTGGCGGAGCTGCTGCGCAGCGGCCGCCTGCTGCGCGTGGCCGTGGAGGGCGCGCCCGGCCAGGCCGGCGGCCCGTACGCCCTGGTCACGGGCTCCCGACAGCTCGTGGACCTCGGCCCCCTCGGCGTGGATGCGCCCCTGCCGCCCGGCCCGCCGGCGCTGACGCCGCCCGTCGGCGGCCAGGGGTCCGGCCTGGCCGAGGTCGCCGGGCTGCTCGGCGCCATGGAGTACGCCCAGGATCTCGAGACCGCGGACCCGCGCGCGACCGACAAGGGGAGCATCCTGGCCGGGGCGCTGCGCCTGGTCGCCCGCTTCGTGCCCCAGTTCGACCTCAATCTCCAGCTGCCGGCCGGCGAGTCGGCCCCCGACGATGCGGACCGGCTCGGGGCGCTCGAAGGATCGGCGCTGGCCGCCGGCTGGCAGTCGCTGCGACCGGCGGGCCATTCGGTCTGGATCCCGGACGCGGCCGATCTGCCGGCGGAGGTGCGGCGGCGCCATGCGCGGCGTCGCGGCGCTGAGCCGGACTGCGCCGCGGCGGTTCCCCTCTGGGAGCCGACCCGCCAGGGTGAAGGCCCGCTGCCGCCGGACGAGGCCGGGCTGCTCTATCTGTCGGCGACCGGCGAGTGGGGGCGCGAGACGCCGCTGCACCTGGCCGAGCGCCTGTCGCGCTTCGTCACCCGTCGTTGGCAGAGCCAGCGCGACGTCAACCTGCGCATCCACCGCGACGGCCTGACCGGCGTCTTCAACCGCGCCTTCTTCGACAGCCAGTTCCCGCTCGAACTGGAGCGCGCCCGCCGCGCCCAGGGCCCGCTCACGCTCGTGATCGCGGACCTGGACCATTTCAAGGCCGTCAACGACCGCTACGGGCATCCGGCCGGCGACCGCGTCCTGCGCATGCTGGCCCGGCGCCTGCAGGAAGAGCTGCGCCGCATCGACCACGTGTGCCGCGTCGGCGGCGAGGAGTTCGCGCTGATCCTGACCGATACGCCGGCCGAGGCCGCGCACGAGGTGGTCGGGCGCCTGCTGGACGCCGACTACACGGAGGTCGTCGCCGAGGACGGCCAGCGGATCCCGCTGCGCGTGACGTTCTCGGCGGGCGCCGTGACGTTCCCCGGCGCGGGGCTCGATCCCTTCGAGCTCTATCGCAAGGCGGACGCGATGCTCTACCTGTCGAAGGACCTCGGTCGCGACCAATGCCACTTCTGGGACAACGACGGCCAACACCTGCGTCTGGTTCCCCGCTCGCGCTAGCCGGCCGCGCGCCGGACTCCGTGCTCCGCTTCCGGACCTGGTGGCCCTTGGCCTGGGCCGCGCTGCACCTGGGCGGCGTCGCCGCGGGCGGCAGCCTGTCGGCGCCGGCGCCGGCGCTCCTGCGCGGCGACGACGGCGCCTGGGGCCGCTGGTTGTCGCTGACGCCGCTCTTGGCCTGCGGGGCCGGCCGGGCGGGCCTGCTGGCCGCCGGCGCGGCGACGTTCACGCTCGCGGGCGCCTGGGGCTGGGGCGAGCGGGCCGCCCGCCTCGACCGCGTCGACGCGACGGCGCCCGATCCGTGGTCGCCGGCCGTGCCGGTCGCCGTCGACGGCGCCGCGCTGCTGCGGGTCACCGGCTGGCCGGCGCCGGCGGCCGAGGGTCGCTGGCGCGCGCCGGCCCGCGTGCTCGCGTTCCGCGCGGCGAGGCCGGACGCGCCGATCCCAGACGCGCTGGACCCGGAGGCCCCTCTGCCGGCGGCCGGCGACGGCGTGCTGCTGACCGCCGCCGGCCCGCCGGCGGCGGTCGGCGCCCTGACCGTCGCGCACCTGCGCGCGGCCCGGCCGCGCGGCGCCGGAATCGAGGGCGGCTTCGACTACCGCCGCCACCTGGCCGGGCGCGCCCTGGGGTGGACCGGACGCGCCGATTCCCTCCTGGCGGTGACGCCGGGGACCGCCGATCCGGCGGCGTGGGTGGGCGCGCGCTGGCTGTCGCCGCTGCAGGCCGGCCTCGTCGCCCGCCTGCGCGAACTGCTGCCGCCGCGCGAAGCGTCGCTCGCGGCCTCGGTCCTGCTCGGAGCTCGCGATCCCGGCAGCCGCGCGGCGAGCGAGCCGTTCGCCGACCTCGGACTCGCGCACCTGTTCGCCGTCAGCGGCCTGCACGTGGGGATCCTGCTGGGGCTGGTGCTGCTGCCGGCCCGGGCGGCCGGGCTCGGCCCGGTCTTCGCCGCCGTGCCCGTGCTGCTCCTGCTGCCGCCGTACGCGGTCTTGACCGGCGTGCCCGGCTCGGTGGTGCGCGCGGCGGGCCTGGCTTCGCTCGCCCTGCTGGGCCCGTGTCTCGGCCGCCGGTTCGACCCGCTGCGCGGGATCGGCCTTCTGTACGCGGCCAGCGTGGCCTGGGAGCCGGCCGCCGCGCTCGACACCGGCCTGCGCCTGTCGTATCTCGCCGCCGGCGGCATCCTGGCGGTCAGCCGCGTCACCGGCGGCCTGCGCTTCAGCACCCGCCGACCCTGGTCGTGGCTCGGCAGCGGGCTGGGCGTGACCCTGGCGGCGCAGTGGTTCACGCTGCCGGTCGCCGCCGCCGCCTTCGGGCGGCTGCCGCTCCTGGCGCCGCTGGCCAACCTGGTGGCGGTGCCCCTGTTCGGGGCCGCGGTCTGGGTGACGGTGACCGGGCTGGCGGCCTGGCCGCTCTGCGCCCCGCTCGGCCAGGCCTGCGGTGCCCTGGCCTGGCTCCTGTTCCGCGTGCTGGCGGCGGGCGTCGGCTGGGCGGCGACGCGCGCCGGCGGCTGGGAACTGGGCCTGCCGCCGCCGGTGCTCTGGCAGGTGGCGATCTGGATGGTGGGCGGCGCGGGCCTGCTGCTGGGGCTGGCCCGCCTGCGGCGGGCCGGACGTCCGGGCGCGATGATCCTGCTGCTGGGGCTGACCGCGCCGGCGGGCCTGGCCCTGGGCGCGGCGCCGGTCTGGCTCGCCTCGCTGCGGGCGGCCGTCGTCCTGCGCCAGTTCGACGTCGGCCAGGGCGACTGCGGTCTGCTGGTCCTGCCCGACGGCTGGACCGTGCTCCTGGACACGGGCGGCGTCTGGGGCGGCCGCGCCGCGCGCAGCGGGCCGTTCGAGCGGGAGGTGTTGCCCTGGCTGCGCCGCCATGGCCACCGCCGCCTGGACGCGGTCGTCCTGACGCACGGGCACCTGGACCATACCGGCGGCGCGCCGGCCGCCGCCCGCTCGCTGACCGTCGCCCGCTGGTACTGCGGCGGACGGGCGGCCGAGGCGCTGGCGGGGCTGGCGCCCGCCGACGCGATCGTCGACAACCCGCCGCAGGCCGTGCTGCATCGCTGGCGCGAGTGGGAGGTCGCGCTCGCGGCGGCGGCGCCGGCCGCGACGCGCACCGGCCCC
>VGXH01000167.1 GCA_016873405.1 bacterium | reverse complement strand
TACGCCTCGTCGTCGTTCGACGGGTCGCCGCCCTGCTCGAAGCTGGCGTTGCCCTGGAAGGCCTGGAACGTCCGCAGGCCGACGTTGGGCGGCGCGCGCAGGCCCGTCGGATCGACGTCGTGCCCCAGGAACACGATCCCGAAATAGCCGTCCAGCAACTGGGACTCCGAGGCGTCGTACATGTAGCCGACCTGCACCGGCGCCCAGGCGCCGTCCGAACCGCGAACGAGTCCGATCGCACCGGGAGCCTCGGGCCAGCAGCCGGCCATGTCGTCGTCGGCAGCGCCGCTCAGGCCACGCGGACCGATGTCGCTGTCGGCGAAGAAACCGATGTACACCTTCTCCACGGCGGTGACGCCGATGTTCTTGATCCTGTAGTCGAAGCCGACGAAGTCGTCGACCAGATCGTTCTCCCACTGGAACGACGACTGCACGATCTCCAGGTTCATCGGCGTGTGGTCCGCGAAGGCTTCCCGCGCGCGCCGCGTGTTGTCGTAGTTGGTCAGCACCATCATCTGGTTGCCGATCTGCCCGAAGTCCTCGTCGATCTCGCCGTCTTCGTCGTCGTCGAAGCCGTTGAGGATCTCCTCGTCGACCAGGTCGTCCCCGTCGTCGTCGGGGCCGGGACTCGGCACGCGCCTGCCGCTCGCATCGGTGTTGCCGGCGGGACGAATCAGGCGCCCGCCGACGGCCTCGTAGATGGTGTGTTCCACCTCGTCGAGGGGGTAGATCTCCGAACCCCAGCCGCCCGAGGACACGAGTCGCTCGCCCAGCACCACGCCGCCGACCCACAGCCCGGCGCCCCAGAGGTACTCGTTGCCCGAACCCGCCGGCCACTGGCAGGACGGCGCGTCCGACCACGGGCGGGTCAGCGAATAGGTGGAGCCGATCAGGCCCCAGTTGGTGATGTTGATCTGGACCTCGCCGACGTTCATCACGTAGGAACCGTCCAGCACGAAAACGCCGTTCGGATTGTAACCGCTGTCGACCACGGGATTCGGGGCGTCCTGGAAGGCCAGCGCCGGGGCCGCCAGGCTGCAGACCAGCAGGAGCCAGGCGACCGGCGTCACCGCCGTCGTCCGGAGGCGTCCACGCGGGCATTCATTGGTCGCGATCATTGCCTTCCTTTCCGAGGCCGCGGCCCGGCCGCGGCGCGGTCTGCCCCTGGTCTAGAAATAGTAGCCGATCGCCAGTCGGAACAGCCGGTGACCGCCGAAGGTCCGCGGGTCCACGATCGGGATGTACTCGTCGACGCCGTCACCATCGGCGTCCTGCAGCAGCGCCGCGCCGAACTTGCCGGTCTCGGTCAGGTGCCCGACGCCCAGGCTGGCCGCGCCGTTGATCATGCCCGGGGCGATGCCGGCGCCGCCGTACGCCAGGACCACGTCCTGGTCGAGCAGGTTGAACGCCTGCAGCTGCAGCGACAGCCGCTTGCCGTACACGTTGACGTTGCGCTCGAGCTGGATATCCAGCGAGTAGGTGGACGGCAGCCGCTCGCTGTTCTCCAGCATGGGGTCCTGCCGCTTCGAGAAGCGGTCGAACGGCGTCCAGGGCACGCCGCTGGCGTAGCTGAACGAGAACGACGACGACCAGACGCCGGGGTCCGCCAGGAGGAATTTCACGTTGAGCGTGTGCCGCTGGTCCCAGTCCAGCGGCAGTTCCTGGTTCGGCAGGTACTGCAGGCCGTCGGGATTCGAGCCGAACTCGGTGTCCGAGGCCACGCCGTCGGCGAAGGAGTAGGTGTAGCTGATGTCGAACTCGTAGTTTTGGCTGTAGCGCTTCTCCAGCGAGAACTCGATGCCGCGCGACGAGGCATAGGCCCGGTTGATGTAGCGCGCCAGGGTCTGGCCGGTGGTCTCGTCCGTCACCTGGGTGGCGGAGATCAGGTCGTACATGTCCTTGCTGTAGAGCGAGAACTGGCCGGCGATGAAGTCGTTGAACTGGTGCTTGATGCCGGACGAGTACTGCACCGTGGTCATCGGCTCGAGGTTCGGGTTGCCGAGCGTCCCCGCATTGCCGACGGGATCCTGGCTGGCGAACAGGTACTGGCGGTCCGGGAATTGCACGAACCGGCCGTAGTGGAAGTGGAAGCCGTCGCGCTCGGTGATCGGGAAGGCGAAGCCCAGGCGCGGCTGGAAGGCCGTCTTGTACTTGATGACGTTCGCGTTGACGTCCTCGTTCAGCAGTTCGATGGCCGCCGCCGAGCCCGGCGAGAACATGTCGTAGCGCAGGCCGTAGTTGACGACCATGCCCTCGTATTCCCAGCGGTCCTGCAGATACCAGTAGGCCTCGGGGTTGTAGGTGTGGAAGACGTTCCGGTTGGCGCCCAGCGACCATTGGCCGGCGACGTTCTGGCGCATGATGGCCGGCGCATTCAGCGCATAGCGTTCGAGGTCGTTGTAGCGCACGCCCAGGCCCAGCTCGACCAGGTGGCCCTCCCACCGGCTGCTGACCATCTCGCCGCCCAGGCTGTAGGTGCGGCTGTATTCCTCGGCGTAGAAGGCGACGTCGGAGTTCGTCACATAGTACGCGCTGAGCGGGTCGGAGTAGTACGCGGTGCCGCCCAGGTAGAGGCGGCTCTGGCCGAGGAACAGGCCGGGCGACCAGATGCCGCCGTGATTGTACTCCCACGGATCCTTGCCGTTGACGTCCGTGCGGTTGTCGAACGTCACCAGACCCAGGCGCACGACGTAGAACGTGCTCTCGTCGAGATTCTGTCGCCACACGACCTTGGCCACCTGGCCGATGGCGCGGTTCTGCGTCAGCTGGTTGGCGGCGTTGAAGGCGGTGTACGAGCTGTCCTCGGCGACCGTGGAAAACGAACCGTAGGGGTAACGGAAGCCGTCGAACTGCGCGTGCGCCACGACCGTATAGCGCAGATTGTCGGTCGCGCTCCGCACCTCGAGCACGGGCAGGGACATCAGCTGTTCGCTGTTGTTGCGGATGTCCGCGACCACGACCGTGCGCGCGAGCGACAGCATGTTCTCGTACCACGGGCCGTAGTAGACGGGAATGGCGCGGCCGGTGGCCTGCCAGTTGGCCACCACATCCCGGTAGACCACCTCCGGCATGTAGATGACCCGGCGTGCATAGCCCTTGACGCTCCAGTTGGGCGCGTAGCCGCTGCCGAGGGTCGTCGTATAGGAGTATTCGGCCGTGACCTTCTTGTTCTCGTCCAGGGTCCAGGCCAATTTCGTGGACCCCTTCGCCTGGTTGAACTGGCGCTTGCGGAACTTGAACAGCGTCGTGTCGCCCAGCTTCAGCTTGTACTCGGGGCGGTCGGCCACCGAGGTGTTCTCGGTGTCGGTGAACTGCAGGTCGCCGGCCAGGTAGTAGGTCACGCCCTTCAGCGGCGACGGCCCGCCGAAGCCGTACTCGAGCCGGTCGTAGTTGGTGTAGGTCTTGTCCTGGCGCCCGAAGTCGTCGGTCAGGAAGCGCACGCCGCCGCCGAACTTCTCGCCGCCTTCCTTCGTCGAGATGTTCACGACGCCCGACAGCGCGTTGCCGTACTTGGCGTCCAGGCCGCCGGTCACCATCGCCATGTTGTCGACGGCCAGCGACGACACCTCCAGGGCGCCCGTGCCCAGAGGATTGTCCACGGCCACGCCGTCGATCTGCATCGAGACCTCGCCCGAGCGGCCGCCGCGCACGTAGAGCTCGCCGGCGCGATAGACCACGCCCGCCTGCTTGGACAGCGCGTCCTCGACCGAGTCGATGGCGTACTTCTCGAAGGTCTCGCCCGAGACGGTGTGCTCGGTCACGGCGCTCTTGATCTCGACCATGTACTCTTCGCCGGTGACGTCGAAAGCCTGGAGCGTCTCGACGATGACGGTCTCCAGTTCGAACGAGACGTTCGCGGTGCCGCCGGCGGTCACCGTGACGGTCTTGTCCATCGGCGCGTAGCCGAGATAGAGCACCTTGACGGTGTAGGTGCCCGGCGCCAGGCCGTTGAAGTAGAAGACGCCGCCGCCCAGCGACATCGTGCCGCGCGTGGAGCCCGCCAGCAGCACGTTGGCGTAGTCGAGGAGCTCGCCGGATTCCTTGTCCTTGACGATGCCCTTGATGGTGCCGACTTGCGCGAGCGCGTCTCCGGCGGCCGCCACCGAGACCAGCAACAGGACCAGAAGAGGCAATACCCGGTGGGTCCGGTGACGCCGGAGCATACGGCGGCTCCTTTCCGTGGGGACATATCCGGCTGATTCGGGGTTCCGCTCGGAACCTGCGAACAGGACTCTGTGTTGCACTGGACCTTGGCCGGGCAGGGTGGGGTGCCTGCTGATTCTGGGCGTTTCCGCCGGTCCTTGGGGCACTTGGGCGCTCTGGAGACGCGGGGTCAGGGCGCCGTACCGCAACTGGTGGCTGAATATAGAGATTGGCCTATAACGTGTCAATAAATTGTGGCGGCGGCAGTTCGGCCGCCGGCGGACACCGCAGCCGATGCCCCGGCGCCACCTCCCGCAGGGGCGGCAACTCCTTGAGGCAGGAGTCCTTCCGCAGCGGACAGCCGGGCGCCGCCGGGCAGCCCTGCCCTGCAGGCGGGGTCGCGACGTCGCGGGCGCCGGCGCCCGCCGTCGGGGGCGCGCCGCCGGCGCCGGTCGCGGTCCTCGCCAGGACGGACGGGCGGCACGCGAGCAGGCGCTGGACGTGGGGATGGCGCCAGGCGGTGGCCCGGCCGGACGGCGCGCGTTCGATCAGGACGCCCCCGTGCAGCACGGCCAGTTCGTCGCAGAAGGCCAGGGCCGCGTCCAGGTCGTGCGTGACCATCAGGACCGCCAGCCGGCGGGCGGCCATGACCGCTCCCAGCAGTTCCAGCACCTTCGCCCCCGCCGCGGCATCCAGCGCGCTGGTGGGTTCGTCGGCCACGAGCACCGCCGGATCGGTCGCCAGGCAGCGCGCCAGGGCGACGCGCTGGCGTTGGCCGCCCGAGAGCGCGTGCGGGTAGCGCGACGCCAGGTCCGCCTCCAGCCCGACCTCGGCCAGGAGCCGTTCGGGATCGACGGCGCCCCGGCCAGCTGCTTCGCGCAGGGCGTCGCCGACGCGCTGGCGCGGGTCGAGCGAGGCGCCGGCGTCCTGGAAGAGCATCTGCACGCGGCGGCGCCCGGCCCGTCCCGCCGCGCCGCGGAAACGCGGGTCACGCGGCCGGCCGTCGAGGTCGACGACGCCCGCCGTCGGACGCAGGTGCCCGGCCAGCACCCGCGCCAGGCTCGACTTGCCGGCGCCCGACTCGCCGACCAGCCCGGTCGCGCGGCCGGGCCACAGCTCGAGGTCGACGCCCGCGACCGCGGGCGCCGCGCGGCCCGGATGGCGCACGACGATGTCCCTGGCCGCCAGCGCCGGCGCGGCAGCGGGCGACGGGGTCGAGGCCCGCGCGCGCGACACGGACGCCGGCGACGGCGGCCGCAGCGGCGCCGCAAAGGCGCGACCGTCCCGCAGTTCCAGACAACGGCCC
>VGXH01000166.1 GCA_016873405.1 bacterium | reverse complement strand
TTCAAAGTCGCCACGCCGCTGATGTTCGGGGAGGCGGTGCTGGCGTTCTGGCTGGTGTTCGCGCGGCGCAGGCTCAGGAAGATGCCAGCTTAATGGCCATTATTGGCAACTACAACTGCTATATGCCTTTAAGATGCCATATATTACAATGATAATGTCATGGTTAAGTTTGACAAAATCGCCATATTTGGCATATTAATGGCACCCTCATGTGCGGACTCATCCCCGGACGGTGGCCCCATGCCCCAGACCAACACCACCCCCGACCCCGCCCTCCTGGCCGAACTCGGCCTGCGCCTGGCCCGCCAGCGCCTGGACCGCAACCTCTCGCAGGACGACCTGGCCCGCGAGGCCGGCGTCTCCAAGCGCACGCTGCACCGCATGGAGCACGGGCACTCCGCGCAGATGACCAACTGGATCCGCGTGCTGCGCGCGCTGGACCTGCTGGCCAACCTCGAGCAGTTGCTGCCGGCGCCGGCGCCCAGTCCGATGCAGCAGCTGAAGCTGCAGGGCAAGCTGCGGCGCCGCGCCTCGTCGGTTGCGCCGGCGCAACCGCACGACCCCGGCGCACCAGGGCCCAAGCCCTGGACCTGGGGTGATGACCAATGACCATCGCTGAAGTCCGCCTCTGGGGCAGCACCATCGGCGCGGTGGCGTGGGATGCAGCCGCGCAGGTCGCGCGCTTCGAGTACGACCCGGGCTTCCAGCAGAGCGGCATCGAGCTCGCGCCGCTGACGATGCCGCTCGCCGGCCGCGTCTACGCGTTCCCGGCGCTGGCGAAGGAGTCGTTCCACGGGCTGCCCGGCCTGCTGGCCGATTCGCTGCCCGACGATTTCGGCAACGCGCTCATCAACGCCTGGCTGGCGCGCGAAGGTCGCAGCGAGCGGCCGCTCGACCCGGTCGAAAGGCTCTGCTACACCGGCACGCGCGGCATGGGCGCGCTCGAGTACCACCCCACGCTGGGGCCGCGCGCCGCGAAGGCCGAGCGCATCGACCTCGACGCGCTGGTCGACCTGGCGGGCGAGATCCTGGCGCAACGAAACCAGCTGACCGGCTCGTTCGCGCCGCTCCGGCGCGAAGAATCTCTGCAGACGATCCTGCGCGTCGGCACCTCGGCCGGCGGGGCGCGCGCCAAGGCGATCATCGCCTGGAATCCGGAGACCGACGAGGTGCGCTCGGGCCAACTCGACGCCGGCTCGGGCTTCACGTACTGGCTGCTGAAGTTCGACGGCGTGCGCGGCGGCGCCATGGACCGCGGCCGCGAACTGGACGACCCCGCCGGTTACGGCCGCATCGAGCATGCGTACCACCGGATGGCGGTGGCGGCCGGCATCACGATGAGCGAGTGCCGCCTGCTCGAGGAGAACGGCCGCTGCCACTTCATGACGCGCCGCTTCGACCGCACGCCGTCGGGGCGCAAGCTGCACATGCAGTCGCTGGGCGCGCTCGCGCACCTCGATTATCGGCAGGCTGGCGCGCACTCCTACGAGCAGGCGCTTATGGCTATCCGCGCGCTGGGGCTGCCGATGGCTGCGCTCGAGGAGCAGTTGCGCCGCGCCGCGTTCAACATCGTCGCGCGCAACCAGGACGATCACGTCAAGAACATCGCCTTCCTGATGGACCGCGCGGGCCAGTGGTCGCTGGCGCCGGCGTTCGACGTGACCTACGCCTACAATCCCAATGGCGTCTGGACGCGGGATCACCAGATGACGCTGGGCGGGAAGCGCGACGGGTTCACGCGCGAGGATTTCCGCGACTGTGCAAGACTGGTCTCGATCGCGCGAGGGCGGGCCGATGCCATCGTCGACCAGGTGGCCGGCGCGGTGTCGAGGTGGCCGGAGTTCGCGGCGGCCTCGGGGGTACCCGACGAGGCGTCGGCGCGGATCGCGGGGGTGCAGCGAGGAGAGCTCAGGGGCTGATTTCCGCTTCCTCGCCCCCTGCCGCGCCGTGGTACGATGATCGCCTGATCGCGCCCCGCCCGGGCGCCCATGCCGGATTGCGAAAGTGGGGATTCCATGTGGCGCATCGTCCTGCTGATGGTCGGCGTCCTCCTTGCCGGCGCGCCCGCCGGCGCCCAGCCGTGCGACGGGAGCCCCTCGACCGTGGTCGAGCCCCATCGCGAGCCCGCCATCACCGGCAGCGTCTGCCATCTGGACCGCGGCACGGCGTACGTCGCCGGCACGCAGCTGACCCTCGTCGACGTGAACGTCTGGGACCAGCCGCGGGTCACCGGCAGCGTGCCCTTGCCGGCGGCGGCGCGTGACATCGCGGTCGTGTGGCCGCGGGTCTATGTGGCATGCGGGGACGCGGGGGTGGTCGAGGTCGACGTGCGCAACGCCTCGGTGCCGGTGGTCACGCGCAGCTATGACCCTGCCGGATCCGTGCGGGACGTGGTCGCGGTGAACGGCGCCATCGTGGCCCTGGACGACGCGAACGATCTCCACCTGTTGCCCATCGCGAACGGCGGCCCACTGATCGCCGCGGCGGTGCGGAGATGGCCCGGTGCCTCCAAGCTGGCTGAAGCCCGCGGGTACCTGGTCATCGACGATACGGCGCACCTGTCGACCGTCAGGAGCTTCTCGAACAACGGCTTCGACACGGCCGACGTGATCCCCCACGAGGATTCGCCGCATCTCGGCGCACTGGCCGCCAGCGATGACAAGATCGTGTGCCTGGCCATGTGGCTGGAGGTCAGCGAATTCGCCTCCGGGTTGGTCCAGAACGTCACGGCGTTCCAGGTTTCCCCGCAGGGTGCCCTGTCGCAGCTCGCGCACCGCGCGAACATCGCCGGCGATCCGAGTGCCTTGGTCGTTGCCGCGGCCGGGGGCTGGTTTCTGCAGACGCGGACCGGCGATCAGGCCGAGGTGACGCTGCGTCGGGCCGGCGACCTGTCGATCCAGGCCACGCTGCCGTTTGGTGGCGCCGCCATCGGCTCGGACGGTCGCCTCATCGTGGCGGTTGGCGAGGCCGGGCTGGTGACGCTCCCGCTCGAGCCCGTGCTGCAGCGGCGGCAGCCGCGCGACGTGGTGGGCAACGGTGAGGTCAAACTCGGCCCCGGCTTCAACCTCACCACTCGCAGCGCGCAATGGAGCGGCCGGTTCGGCCTGCTGACCTCGACCCGCATTGGCTACTCCAGCGGCTTCTACGGCGGTCTGAGCACCACCATGGACTACTCCGTGGTGTGCGGCGACGACCCCGACTCCTGGACGACGATCACGAGCGGACGCGTCAGCCAGCGCACGCCCCGCGATGAGGAAACGACCTACGGCAGCGCCAAACTGCGACTGGTCGGCGCCAAGGGAAGCCGCGCCGCCATGGTCCTTGACGGATGCCCGCGACCCGGCATCATCGTGATGGACGGCGCGTCGGGTTTCGTTGTCCATCGCGACGTCCTGCCGTCCATGTACTTGAGCTCCTACTGCAACGCGCAGAGCAGCTACGCCGACGGCCTGCTCTGGTACACCGACGGCACCACGGTCCGGCGCCTGGACATCGAGGCAGCGCTGCCGCTGGCGCCGGTCGACGTCACCGCCGCCGTCGCGCCGGGCACCCTCCTGGCCGCAGACGGGGACCTCCTGGTGGTCTACCACGAGGACACCGGCGCCTACGACACCTACGACACCAGCGACCTGGCTGACATCCGGCTGGTCGGATCGCTGCTGCCGACGACGCCGGTCTGGCCGGGTCACACGGCGTGGCTCGACCGCCGGCTCGTGGTCCGCGGCACGACATCGCTGGCCGTCGTCGACTTCACGGACCCGACGGTGCCGGTCGTGAGGTCGCGCGCCGCGCTGCCCCACTCCCCGACGGGGATGGCGCTCGACGGCAATCGCGTGGTGCTCCGCTGCGACGAGACCCTCTACAATCCGCTGCGGAAGAGCTGCCGCTTCCAGGTCGCCGACCTGGCCGCCAACGGCACGGTGACACTGCACGCCCCCTGGAGCGCCGGCCCGGCGACCGATGACGTGAATCTGCCGGCGTGCGCGCTGGTGGGAAGCATTCTCTATGCGGACCTCGGCTATGCGGTGCGGGCATACGACCTCACCGATCCCGAGCACCCGGTGGCGGTGGGTGATACGCGCAATGGCAGCGGCATGGTCGCGATTTTCGGCAAGTACTTGGCCTCGGGCTCGTTCCTGTCGCCGCGCCACTGCCTGGACCTGCGGCCCGCACGCGGCGTGGCCGTCGAGGTGCTGCGGCTGCTGAAGCCCGGCGCCGGCGGCGCGCTGATCGAGGTCGCGGTGCACCCGTCGCCCGGCTTCGATCCGGCGCTGATCGACGTCGCGACCGTGCGCTTCGGCCCTGCGGCCGCCGCGCCGGTGCCGGCGCCCGTGGGAGCGACCACCGCGGCGCGCCGCCCCCGCGTGACGCCCCATGATGGCGATCCCGCCGCAGCGGCAGGCGTGACCTTCTGGTTCCGCCTGGATGACGCCGGCCTCGCGCCCGGGACGATGACCGCGACGTTTGACGCGATGACCTTGGCCGGCGAACACGTGCAGGGCATGGTCCGCCTCGACGTGCCGGCGCCGGCTGCCGACCCGGGCGTCGTGCTGGCCGCATCGCCCAACCCGTTCAATCCCCAGACGACGCTGCTCTTCGCGCTCGCCCACGATGGTCCCTGCTCGCTGGCGATCTACGGCCTGCACGGCCGGCGGGTGCGCACCCTGGTCGAGGGCGTGCGGGTGGCCGGCGACCACGCCGTGCTCTGGGATGGCCGCGACGCGCGCGGGGCGGCCGTCGCCAGCGGCGTCTATTTCGCGCGACTGGTATCAGCGGGCGGCAGCCGGACCGAGCGCTTGGCGCTGGTGCGCTGACGAAGCTGGCGCTCCTCGTAACTGATGCAGTGACAAGGATTCAGCCAGTTTTGGCCCAAGTTTGCGCCAAATCTTGATCTCGCGCCGCAAGACACGGCATTTCCATGGCGACCAGGAGCGATAACCAGACAAATATTGCCGTGATTCCGCTGATCGATTCGTGCTATGGCCGGAAATAAAAAACTATCATTTGGTTTTTTTCATGGACAAATCCCAACGCGGATCGCGGCGAGCCAGAGGCTTGCTCTCGCGGCGTGAGCGTTCCCGTGGCCGCCGCCGCTCACAACAAGTGCACCACCACCGCGCTCCCCTCACCGTGCCGGCCGGCGCCCGCCGGCAACTCGATCAGCACCTCGGCCGCCGCCAGGCCCGTGAGCATGTGCGAGCCCTGGTTCGCGTGGGGCACGGCCCACAGCGTGTCGTCGCGCGTCTCGAGCGTGCCGCGCAGGAAGAGCGCGCGGGCGCCGGCGCCGCGCACCGCGCACGACAGGCGGGCCGGCAGCGCGCGCGCGGCCGCGGGGGCGCCCTGCATGCGCAGCAGCGCCGGTTGCACCAGCAGCCTGAACATCACCAGGGCCGACACGGGATTGCCCGGAAGCCCGAACACCGGCACGCCGCCGGGCGCCAGGCCAAAGTGCGTCGGCTTGCCCGGCT
>VGXH01000165.1 GCA_016873405.1 bacterium | reverse complement strand
GCGTTGCTCGGGCGTCAGCTCGGTGTCCAGCAGCAGCGTGGTCATGCCGATGACACCGTTCATCGGCGTGCGGATCTCGTGCGACATGTTGGCCAGGAACTCGCCCTTGGCGACGCTGGCCTGCTCGGCGTGCACCGCCAGTTCGCGCGCGCGAAGCGTGCTCACCTCGAGCTGCCGGTTGCTCTCCAGCAGGTCGGCGGTGCGCTGCCGTACCTGGCGTTCGGTCTCGAGTTGGCGCCGGCGCAGGAACCAGACGAATGTCGCCAGCAGCAGCGTCACCATGGCGCCGGCCAGCGCCACCAACAGCGAAACACGCTGGGTGTGGCTGGCCAGGAACAGTTCGGTCGGCGCGATGTGCAGGGCGTACGCGCGATCGTAGGCGAAGACGGGCAGCACCGCGTGGGGGCCCGCGGCATGGTCGCACCGGACGGACGTCGGCGCGCCGTCGGCCGCGCCCTCCAGCCGCGCGGATGCCGCCGTTCGCGACGAGACCGCCAGGGGCATTCGCGGGTCGCTCCCGCCCAGGTCGAGCAGCTCGATTGCGACCTCGGCGCCGGCGGCGCCGCTCCCGGCCAGCGAATTCGCGAGCACGTCCTGGAGCCGGAGCACGCTCGCCACGAAGCCCGCGGGCGATCGGTCAGCGCCCGTGGCCCCGAGTCGCCCGGGTACCGGCGTGAACGTCAGGATCACGGCCGGACCGTCGTGATCGGTCGCCAGGCGCGTCAGATCGCTGGCCGTCGGCAGCCCGGTGCGCCGACCGTTCTCGAGCGCGGCCCGCGCGACCGGCAGCGAACCGAGGTCGAAACCGAGGGCCGCCTGCGGCCGGAGCCGGCCGTTGTGGAACTGCACGGGGAAGCACGCGGGGCGGCTGCCGACCGCGCGCGACTGCCCGGACTCGTCGACTTCCCAGATGGCCGCGGCGACGGAGGGGTCACCTGCCGGCACCGACGGGGCGCCGTCCCCATCGGTCACGATGGGCACCCACCAGGTGGCCAGGACGGGCGAGAAGCGCGTCAACGGCGCGGAGAAGTGCGCGAACTCGTCGCCGTCGTCGACGCTGCTGCTCTCGAAGAACGAGGCCAAGAGCATCTGGTCGCGCTGCAGCGTGTGCAGGGTGCGGCGGACGGCCTCGGCCTGCGCGTCGGCCACGCGCGCGAACGCCGACCGATGTTCCCGAGCCTCGACGTCGCTCATCCACAGCGAGGCCTCGGCCACGATCACGACCCCCAGCACGCCCACGACGATCGTGTCCAGTTGCTGGCTCCAGGCGCCCTGACCCAGGAAGCCCCGCTCGCGACGGTCGATCAGGATCGTGCCCACGACCGCCAGCAGCGCCGCCAGCGCCACGGCGAGCCACGGCCCCAGCCGGGCGCCGTTGATGGTGGCCGCCCACGACTCGGCCAGCATGTCCAGCGCAACGACCATCACGACGGAGCCGTCGTGGGGATGCAACACCGGCGCCAGAGCGGACACGAAGGTGCCGTACTCGTCGGTGTACGGCCCGATCGTCTGCGATGACCGCGACGCGAAGACGTGCGCCAGCACCTCGGGGGGCTGCTCGTAGACGGTGCCGGGCGCGCGCGCCAGCGGGTCCATCAACGGATAGTTCTCGGGACCGAACACGTACGCTTCGCCGCGGCGCGCCACGGTGTAGATGCCCCGGTTGGGGACCACGGAGCCGTACGCGATGAGCTGCGCGCGCATCTGCTGGAACACGGGCGACTGCGCGTCGGCTGCGGTGAACGTCAACTGGGAGGCCAGCTCGGGGCTGATGGCCCAGGAGAGCGCCGTCATCCGGCGCTGCAGATCGCCGCGCATCTCGGCATCGACGGCTCGCGCCCGCGACTCGGCCGCCAGCTGGCCGAACACGGCCAGCGCGCAGACGGCGATCGCAAGGATCCACCACTTGGCCTTCAGGTACGTGCTCATCGTCCGCCGCGCGATGCCTTCCGGGATACGGGACGCCGGGAAACCCAGGCCGGTATCGGCGTCGCACGCGGTAGACTTAAGGGGAATCGCGTAGCCGCTGATCCGCGTGGACGCGCAGCGAGGGACGGTCGCCGAGGCGAGCAGGATCGCGGACTACGGGAACGTCAGGGCCCGGCTCCTTGGCTGATGGCCCGCTCCCGCCCGCGGGAGCGCACTGAGAGAACGATATCGACTATCGGCGCGACTTCGGGGAGCCCAAGTGCTATCTTGAACGAACAAAACCGCTTTGGTCCGGGTATGCGCGCCCGTCCGCGGCACCACGAAGCGAACCGACCCCGCCTTGAGGAGGAACCAGAATGCGCTGCCATGAGCTGGACTACGAGATCCTGGGCGACGACATGCAGATCGTCGAAGTGGAACTGGACCCCCGCGAGACGGTGATCGCCGAAGCCGGCGCCCTCAACTACATGGACGAGGGCATCACCTTCGAGGCGCGCATGGGCGACGGCTCCCAGACCAACAGCGGCGTCTTCGACAAGCTGCTGAGCATCGGCAAGCGCGTGCTGACGGGCGAGTCGATCTTCCTGACCCACTTCACCAACCAGAGCGTCGCCAAACGCCGCGTCGCCTTCGCCGCCCCCTATCCGGGCAAGATCATCGCGCTCAACATGGCCGAGCACGGCGGGCGCTTCATCTGCCAGAAGGACGCGTTCCTGTGCGCGGCGCTGGGCACTTCGATCTCGATCACGCTGCAGCGACGCCTGGGCACGGGCTTCTTCGGCGGCGAGGGCTTCATCCTGCAGAAGCTCGAGGGCGACGGCATGGCCTTCTGCCACGCCGGCGGCACCGTGATCAGGAAGGAGCTGCGCGGCCAGACCCTGCTGGTGGACACCGGCTGCCTGGTCGGCTTCACCGAGGGCATCGACTACGACATCCAGCGCGCCGGCAACCTCAAGAGCATGATCTTCGGCGGCGAGGGCCTGTTCCTGGTCACGCTGCGCGGCCACGGCACGGTCTACCTGCAGTCGCTGCCGTTCTCGCGCCTGGCCGACCGCATCGTCGCCTCGGCGCCGCGCCTGGGCGGCCGCGGCCGCGAGGAGGGCTCCATGCTGGGCGGGCTGGGGCGAATCCTGGACGGGGACTAGGGGCGTCGCCTCCCGCACACGAATGTCGCGGGCTGTCCTCGCGCCTTTGGCGCTGCGGATTGCCCGCGACATTCGTGTGCGGGAGGCGACGGCAGCGCAAGGACATTGCAGGACCTGCGCCGGCGCAAGTGCCGCTGGGCGCCCCGCCAAGCCCGTGCTAACCTGCCGGCATGAGTTCCTACTTCGTCTGGACAGCCGCTTCGCGTCGCTGCGATGCACAGCCGGGAACGCGATTCCCGGCTAAGCCGACCGCCGGGGAGCCTTGACCACCGCCGCCCCGCCCCCCTCACATCCCGCCTTCGTCCGCGCCCTCGGCCCGCGCGAGGCGCTGTCGCTGGTCGTCGGCCGCATCATCGGCTCGGGCATCTTCCGCACGCCCGGTCCCATCATGGCGCTGGCGCTGGCGCCGGGGCCGTTCTTCGCGGTGTGGCTGATCGCCGGCGGCATGACGATGCTCAGCGCGCTGTGCTACGCCGAACTGGTGGCGATGCTGCCGCGCTCGGGCGGCCCCTACGCCTACCTCAAGGAGGCCTACCCCCCGTGGTGGGCGTTCCTGCGCGGGTGGGCGATGTTCTTCGTGTCGGAGACGGCCTCGATCGCCGCGGTGGCGATCGTGTTCGCCCAGTACGCCGCGGTGATGTGGACCGCGAGCGGCGGCGCCGCCTGGCCGCGCGGCGCGGAGACTTCCCTGGCGGTGGCCGGCGTCTGGCTCTTCACGTGGATCAACGCGCGCGGCGTGCAGGCGGGCGGACACGTGCAGAACGTGCTGACGGTGCTGAAGCTGGGCGGCCTGGTGGCGGTGGCCGGCGCCGGGCTCCTGATCGCGCGGGGCGCGGGGCTGGCCGCCGGCGAGGCGGCTGACGCTGCCGCCGCCGCGGGCGCGACAGCGGCGACATCCCCGGCCGGCTTCTGGGCCACCGTCGTGGCCATCGGCGCCGCGCTGCGCTACGCCTTCTTCGCCTTCAGCGGCTGGGAGGGCGCCACCTACGTGGCCGAGGAGGTGCGCGAACCGGAGAAGAACCTCCCGCGCAGCATCCTCTGGGGCATCGCGACGGTATTGGGCATCTACCTGCTGGTGAACCTGGCCTACCTCAGGCAGCTGGGCCCGGCCGGCATGGCCGGCTCGAAGCAGGTCGCCGCCGACGCGATGCGCGCGGCCCTGGGCGGCGGCGGCGCGATCCTCATCGCGGTGGCCGTGGTCCTCAGCACCGCGGGCAACATCAACGCGCAGGTCATGGTCAAGGCGCGCACCTGGCACGCGATGGCGCGCGACGGCCTGTTCCCCGCGCCGCTCGGGCGCGTCGACGCGCGCCGCCACACGCCGGTCGGCGCGCTGGCCGGGCAGGCGCTGTGGGCCACGGTGCTGCTGGTGGCCGCGGGCCTGGCCGACCGCGCCTACGAGACGGTGATCGACTACTTCGCCTTCACCTCGGCGCTCTTCAACCTCTCGACCTTCGTCGCGGTGTGGGTGTTGCGGCGCAAGCTGCCGCTGGCCGCGCGCCCGTTCCGCGTGCCGGGGTGGCCGGCGACGCTGGTGGTCGTGCTGGTCATCCAGGTCGCGTTCATGGTCGTCACGCTGGTGACGGCGCCGCTGCCGTCGCTCCTGGGGATGGCGCTGACCGCCTCGGGGCTGGTGTGGTACCGCTGGTTCCGGCCGGAGAGACCCTGCGCGCCTCCGCCGTCCGTTACCGGGCAATGACTTGAGCGATCCATCCGATTATCCACCCCACGGCCAGGCGATGATCGGCTATGATCGTTGACGATCCCACTCCGCTGCCGCGGGGGCTTCGGCAGCGGGCGTCTCCGCGAGGACCATGCCGCAGTTCCGGCTCATCACGGCGGCCGTCCTGACCGCTTGGTGCCTGGCGGGCGCGCCGTCGCGCGCGGCGCCGGACCCCCCGGTCTCCGTGGGGGGCATGGCGCTGGCGAGGGACGACGACGGCGCCCTGCGCGCGGTCGTGCCCGCGAAGGCCGGCGCCGGCCGGCGCGCGGTCCCGGCCTCCCTCGCGACGCTGCTGGCCGCGGAAGTTCCCGGTTTCGACAAGTCGTCGCTCACCACCGCGCCGCTGGGCACCTGGGCCTGCCTGGGTCCGCCCGGCGCCGAGATCGAGGCGGCGCTGGCCCCGCTCGTCGAATGGCGACGGCGCCAGGGCTACCACGTGGTGACCGCCGCCACCGACCAGATCGGCGGCAACACCGTCCACTCGGTCAAGGCCTGGCTGCAGTCGCTCTACGACACGCTCGCGACGCCGCTGGAGATGGTCTGCCTGGTGGGCGACGCGAACGGCCCGGTGGCCGTCGAGACCTGGCGGGAGAGCCTGTCGGGCTACAGCGGCGAGGGCGACCACTTCTACACGCAGCTCGACGGCGACGACGTGCTGGGCGACGTACAAAC
>VGXH01000164.1 GCA_016873405.1 bacterium | reverse complement strand
CGGCGTGTCCGTGTTCGACGACCGGCTGCGGAACCCCAACCGGTCCGGATTGCCGCTCTGGATCGAGGCCATCGAAGTGGACGGCAGGCCCCAGTCGCCGACGGCGGTGGTCGAAGTCGCGCCGTCAGCTCATGAGCTGGTGGTGCGCTTCTGCGCCCCCTCCTACCGGGACGAAACCCGGCTCTGTTTCTCCACTTATCTCGAAGGCGGCGAGGGCGGTTGGACCGCGCCCGCCGTCAACCCCGGCCGCTCGGTCCGCTACACGCAGTTGCGTCCGGGACGCTACCGGTTCCATGTGCGCGCGGTCGATCTCGACGGGCGCCCGAGCGGGGTCGCCGCCACGAACCGGATCGTCGTGGCGCCCCCGCTCCACGCGCGGCCATGGTTCGCCGCGCTGGCGGCGCTCGCGCTCATCGGCCTGGCCTGGCTCGTGGGCTCGTTCGTGCAGGGACGCCGCTACGCGCGCCGCCTGGCCACGGAAGTGGCCCAGCGGACGGATGAACTGGCGCGATCCGAGGCCGCGGTGCGCGCCCAGTCGCGCCGGCTGGGCGCCGTCCTGGCGAGCATCTCCGACGGCGTGGTCGCCCTGGACGACGCCGCGACCATCAGCCTGGCGGGTACCGCCGCGGCCGTCCTGGCGGGCCGCGCCGGCGTTGATCTGGCCGGGCAGCCGCTCGACGCCTGCCTGCCCGGCCTGATCGACGTCGCGCGCCGGGCCCTCGCGACCGCGGAGGAATCGAGCCGATCCGGCGGGCAGGCGTTCTTCGAGTTCCAGTTCCGCGGCGGCGAGCGCGGCCGGACGATACTCGATTGCGCCGCGGCGCCGTTGAACGCCGGCTGCACCGACGAAGGGATGGTCATCGCGTTCCGCGACACGACCGAGCGGCGGCAAGCCGAGCAGGCCAGTGTCCGGACGCAGAAGCTGGAGTCGCTCGGGGTCCTGGCGGGAGGCATCGCGCATGACTTCAACAACCTCCTGACCATCATCCTGGGCAACGCCGCGCTCCTCGAGATGGACAGCGCGGAGCGGCAGCGGCGCCCGCTCGAGAAGATCGCCGCCGCTTCGGAGCGCGCCAGACGTCTCACCGCGCAGTTGCTCACCTTCGCGCGCGGCGGCGCCCCCCAGAAGCGGCTGGTCGATCTGCGCACCCTGGTGCGGGAGGCGGCTGGGTTGGCGATCGCCGGCACGAATGTCTCGCTGGTGTTCGACCTGGCCGACGACCTGTGGTGCGCCGAGGTGGACACCGGGCAGATCGAGCAGGTCGTCAGCAATCTGCTGATCAACGCGCGGCAGGCGATGCCCGGCGGCGGTCGCGTCTGGGTGGTCGCGCGCAACGTGACGCTGACCGGCGTCGCTGCCGAGTCGGGACGCCGGATCGAGATCCGGATCCGCGACGAGGGATGCGGCATCGCCGCGTCCGACCTGGACCGCATCTTCGAGCCCTACTTCACCACCAAGGAGTCCGGCACCGGCCTGGGCCTGGCGATCACGCACTCGGTGATCGCGCGCCATGGCGGTTCGCTGAACGTCTCGTCGGACGTGGGCCGCGGCACGGAGTTCACGCTGCTGCTGCCCGCCAGCAGCGACCGGCCCCGCGCGCCGGTCACCGCGCCGGATCCCGGCACCGCGACCGGCCTGCGTCTGTTGGTGATGGACGACGAGGAGCCCATCCGCGATCTGCTGGCGCGCCTGCTCCGACATCTGGGTCACCAGGTCACGACCGTCCCCGACGGTTCCCGCGCGTTGGCGGCCTGGACGGCCGCGATGGCGGAGGGCCGGCCGTACCGGGCGGCAATCCTGGATCTGACGGTGCCCGGTGGTCTTGGCGGTCGCGAAGCGATGGCGCGGCTGCTCGAACTGGATCCGCACGCGCGGGCCATCGTGACCAGCGGCTACTCCGAGGATCCCGTCATGTCCGACCACCGGCGCCACGGCTTCGCCGCCAAGCTCCCGAAACCGTTCGGTGCCGACGACGTGGCCCGCGCCCTGGGCGCCGCCCTGACCGAAGGCTGAGCGCGGGACACGGCAGCGCGAGACCGGGATCTTGCCATCGCGCCGGCATCGGCTATCATGAGTTCAACGAGCGGATCGGGCGCCGCGGCAGCGGCGCCCAGCCAAGGGTGCGCCACCTCGATCCGAGGCCGGCGCAGGACCGGATCGGGTGGTCGGGCCGCCATCCAGGACACGCGACGGGCGTCGATGTCGACGCGGCGCCGCGTGCCTGCCCCGTCACGAACGGGCTCCTGGAGGTCGCCATGGCCGGCAACCCGCGTCAGTCTGCCTCGTCCCCGCCCCCGCATCAGACCGGCTGTCTCGGCGCGCTCGCGCGCGTGTACTGGATGGCCGTCGGCAACGCGCTGCTGTTCTTCTGCGCCCTCTACGCGGCCAAGCGCCAGGCGCCCTCGGCGCTCGACGGGCTCTATGTGGGCCTGGTCGCGATGCTGATCCTCGTGCGCTTCGTCGATATCGCGCGCCTCGGCGGCCAGACGGCCGACGGCCACCCGGCCACGCTGGCCCACTGGCGACGCTACGCGCTGGTGCTGATCCCGGTGGCCGCCGTTGTCTGGGTCGGGGTGCGCTTCGCCCACGGGCGCGGCTGGATGTAGCCGGCGCGGGCGGGCGCCGGCACCGGCGGGGCCCCGCCCTGGAACGAGACCAACCTAAAGTGCACTTTATATGTTGTGTTTCTCGGGGCTTGTGGTAGGCTCGGTTTTCGCCCGCTCCCGTGTCAACCGCGGGCGTTTCGAGGAGGCCTCGCGATGCCCAAGCCCACGCCTTCGCCGCGGCGGCTCGCCCCGCCGATCTGCGCTCTGGTCCTGCTGGCCGTCCTGGCCGGCTGCGGCGGAGACGACCCCGCCGGCCCGGGCCCCGGCGCGCCCTACCGCCTGGTCGCCCCCCTGGAAAACGCCGTGGTCGACGTGCCGCTGGTGGCCAACCAGCCGACCACGATCAACCTCACGCTGCAGTTGCCGCCGGACATCCCGAAGGTCGAGTCGGCGGTGATCGATGTGGCCGGGACCCTGGACCACGTGACCGTCGACGGCATCCCGCTGTGGAAGGTCATCGCGCGCAAGGCGGCGCGCCTGTTCGGCGCTGCCGACGACGTCGGCGCCACCGCCACGATCCGCGTCGGCAGCAACCCGGAAACGGTCTGCGCGTCGGGCATCCTTTACGGGCCGTTCTCGGTCAGCCACGGCGCGGCGCTGGTCGTCGAGCCGGCGACGGTGGCCGCCGACGCGGCGACCGTGGACATCATCAACCTGGGCATGATCACGATCTGCCTGACGGTGACCGCGAACATCGACGCCACGCTGAGCGTCGACGCCGTGGCCATGGATATCGCCGAGGGCCGCTGCGCGTCGCCGGCCGACTTCGCGGGCACCTGGACGGGCACCTGGAGCTGCGTGAACAACTGCGGCGGGAACGAGGGCGGCGACATCACGATGGTCGTCACGCAGGACGGGACCGACGCCAGCTACACCGACCAGGGCGGCGACACCCCCGTCGGCGTGATCTGCGGCAACATGTTCCGTTTCGAATACGGCGGCGAGAACTACCGCGAGCGCGGCACGCTCACGATCACCGGTCCGAACACGGCCATCAAGCGCTCGACCTGGCGCAGCCGCTCGTATCCGTACTGCGGCGGCGACTGCACCGACTACGTCACCCGCCAGGACTTCGGCGACTGCCCGCCGTTGACGATCACGAGCGGGGCGCCGCCGGCCGGGCGCGTGGGGCAGGCGTATTCGTTCACGCCGACCACCAGCGGCGGCCAGGGCCAGGTGACGCGCTGGGCCATCGCGACGGTGGCCATCCCCGGCCTGTCGACCCTCAGCGGCGGCACGCTGGCCGGCACGCCCACGGCGTCGGCGGTGGGCAGCTGGGAAGTGCGGGTGACGGTGTACGACCAGTGTTCGCCGACAGCTCAGACCGTCAGCCAGACGTACACGCTGAACATCACCAATTGAGCGCGGGCCGACGCGGGCCGGGGTCGCCCGGGACACCCACCGCCACCGGCGAAATGCACCGCGACGCCCCCGGCGGGCGCCTCACCGCCGCGCATCAAGCCCGTTCCGCGTGCGACCCCGGGCTTCCCCGGCACGGCGCTGATTCCGCACCGATTTCCTAAAGTACGGGCTCCCACCGACTTCTCCGCCGGGCGCGCCCCATGACGGCCGCAAGTCGCTGACTGGCATCGACCTTGCGTCCTTCGGCCCCGGGCATTCCGTGCCCCCGGCGCCAACCTGTACCCAGCGATCGGAGCAACGATGAAGGGCAACCGCCGCTTCCCCGGCCCGCGCGCGATCCTGTCGGTCATCGTGCCTGTCGCCGCCGCCGCGGCCATCGTCATCGTGACCAGTCGGCCGCCCGAGGGCCCGCCGCCCGCTTCCCTCCCGCTGCACGGCTACATGGGCGGACACGCGCCGGGTGTCGCGGGGGACTCGCTGGCCTTCGCGCCGAACCGCCTGCTCGTGCAGTTCCGCGACACCGCGGCCAAGTCGGCGTGGCAGGGCGTGCCGGGATCACTGGGCGCACAGGCCCCCGGCGCGCGCACCGGTCTGGCCGGAGTCGACGCGTTGGCGCAGCAGGCCGGCGTGGTGAGCATCACGCGGCCCTACGAGATCGCCGGCAACCCGGGCAAGGCCGCCGATTCCGGCGCCGACCGCTGGTTCAGGTTCGACTTCGAGGGCGTCGACGACCTGCAGGGCCTGGCCGACGAGTTCGGGGCGCTGGCCGATGTGCAGGCCGTGTCGCTGGACTGGGTCGCCTTCCCCGCCGCCGTGCCGACGGACCCGAGCTACGCGGCGCACTGGGGGCATAACAACACGGCGCAGCTTCCGGCCTACGGCTGGGGCACCACCTACACCCACTCGGGCGCCGGCGTCGGCACGCCCGGCATGGACGCCAACGCGCCCGAGGCGTGGGACGGCCCGCAGGGCTACGGCTCGGTCGGCGTGGTCATCGCCATCATCGACTCGGGCGTCGACGTCGACCACACCGACCTGCGCCTGGTCACGGGCCACGACTTCGGCGACAACGACGCGAACCCGGACGACAACGCCACGGGCGCCGGCCACGGCACCTGCTGCGCCGGCGTTGCCGCCGCCCTCAACAACGGCGTCGGCTCGGTCGGCGTGGCGCCCGGCTGCAGCATCATGCCGCTGAAGGTCGCCAACAGCGCCGGCGTGATGTACTTCAGCGCGATCCAGGCGGCGCTCTACTACGCGGCCGACCACGGCGCCGACGTCGTCAGCATGAGCCTGGGCGCGGCGATCCTGACCGATGCCGCCACCGAGACGGCCCTCCAGTACGCCTACAACGCGGGCGTCGTCCTGCTGGCGGCGACCGGCAACGAGAACAAGTCGTCCATCAGCTACCCGGCCTGCAGCGGCTACGTGATCGGCGTCGGCGCGGCGGCGCCGAGCGGCGACCGCAAGCGGAGCTCGAGCGTCGCCGGAGAGCTGAACGCCGGCGTCGACGC